>NZ_JBHHMI010000061.1:0-2403 GCF_042136365.1 Paenibacillus enshidis
GTTTTGCCGCCTTGACCGTCCTGGATCACCGCCTGGAACTCCAGCGTATGCCAGCTCGTATCCTCGACATTGCCAAATGAACCATACACTTCACCGGAAACGGAATGCCCGGCATCACCATCTTGCGTGTCTGTCACAGACACGCCATCCACTTTCAAGCTATCTGGCACGTACTGCAAGCCTGCAGGGAGTGTATCCGTGATCGTCAGATTTTCCAGATAGGTGTCATTAATGACGCCTCTCGCACGAATCGTATAAGAGACAGTATCTCCCACTTCATACGTAGCCTTGCTTGCATCCACATTGGATGCAATTTTCTCGGATTCAATTTGCGGATTGCGCGGATACACCTGCACTTCTTCTCTTGGACGGTCCGGTGTGTCCACATTGTCACCGTCTACAGCAGCGATGTTGATAATATCCTTACCGGCTTGTCCCGGTTGTACGATGGCTTCAAATTGCACCGTATGCCAATTCTGGTCCGCGACGTCGCCAAGCTGCCCGACAACCTTACCTGCGGCATAATGACCCTTGTCGTCCCCTTCGGCATCTGTTGCGGCTACGCCATCCACCGTCAGACTGCCTGGGACATATGCCAGTTCGGAAGGAATCACGTCGGAAATCTCCAGATTTTTCACGATGCTGTTAGCGACCATATTGCGGGCCTGAATCGTGTATTGCAACGTATCTCCGATTTCAGGATGTTCAGCATCCGTGTTGCCAGCTGCTTTTTCCTGCAGGGTCATCGTTTTGCTGGATTCAAGTTTAGGGAAAATGACGGATGAGTCCGTTTCATTGGTTTCCGTCTGTTCTTTTTCCCCTGACAACAAATTGTCATAGTCGATTTGTGCCTTGTTATTAATGGATTTCACTGCATAATTCGAAAGCACTTTCACTTTAAACTGTACAGTGACCCCAGCCGGCAATTGGCTGGCATTTTGCAGGTCCCCTAACTTAATACTAACCTGTTTGCCGTCAAACTGGCCTTCATCCGTATCGGCCTCATCCGTCAGTTTCTTGGTTGTTGATCCATTAATCAGGACCATCGAGCCAGGGACATATTCCGTACCTGCAGGGATCGCGTCTGTAACGACCGTATCCCCTGCGATGTCTCCGCCCTCATTTTTGGTATTGATCGTATACGTTAATTCCGTACCCACGCCAATCTCTCCTGGCGGATCAACTGTTTTGGTCGAGGTTACACACGGCTCTGTTCCCAGGAAAATGTCATCCAGCAAATTCCCGAATGCAACCGCACCAGTTGAAGTTGAAACCGCTTCAAAACCAAACCTTGTTACAGTCTGTCCCTCAGGAACTGTGTACTCTCCGGTATAATACGTCCATTTGTTAAATACACTGCTCATCTGTTCAATAACCGGCAGGCGGTCCGTTGGAATATCCGTTGAACCGATGCGGATCTGCATCGTATCCGTCCCGTATTCCCCGCGGTGAGCCAGCCGCCAATAAATGGTTTGACCTGGGACTGTGTCTACATCCTGATATAACATCGCTGCTTCATGGGCGTTCAATTCGGCAAATTGTGTGCCCTCTGCAGCAACAACAGGGATGGTTTGACCATTACCGCCATTTTTTCCCAGAAATTCATTAGAGTTTTGCATGATTTGTATTCGATTATCAGAGGCGTCCGTTTCCCAGCCCGGAACCTCATATCCGTAAAAATACTGCCAGAATTGCTCAGATCCCGGAGATCCTTTATCCCCTACATTTCGCGCTTTCGGCTGCTCAAAGCCACCGTTGATCATCGCTACCGGAGCCGGGCAGGCAGTTTCTGCCGCCTGGGTCACAGGAGTAAAAGCCGGTTGTGAAACAGGCAATATGCCGAGAATCAACATAAATACAGAAAATTTAACAAAAAGACGCTTCAACGGGCTTGTTCGCCTTGTGGAACGGGTATCGTGCAACTGTCTTCCCCCCAAATTTTAATGATTTCCCTGTTAATATAATCCATTCCCTAAAATTAGACAATAATTTTACAGCATCAAATTAAATTTGCATAAATGACCGAAAATAGCACGAATAATGATCTAACCCCTGTGGAATCAACCCTCTAAAATGCCTACTTCAATCACTTTGCTGGTTTCAATTTATAGAAGGAATTTTTCTCATCCAGGGTGAGATCCTTCTGTTTAAAGTGTTAACCGTTTATCCGCATAGTGCTAAACTCCTGAAAAAACGACAGCTGCCCCTCAAATCATTTGCCTTGAGAGGCAGCTGTTTTTTCGCTGTATTGATTTAAGCTTTCTTTCTTCTCAGCAGGAGCAGGCCTGCAAGCAGGATGATGAATCCAACCAGCAAATAGCCGTACATATTCGTTGCCGTTGCCGGCAGCTTGCTGCCATTGCCATCTCCGTTGCCGGAGTCGTCTCCGTTCACCGAGTCACC
>NZ_JBHHMI010000062.1:0-2138 GCF_042136365.1 Paenibacillus enshidis
CTCACGCTGGGTGATGTTGTCAGGCGAATTCGCTACGAACATCGAGGACAGATGCTCGTATATGTGTACGAGAGTGCCCTTCAAAAGAAACCTCTATTCGACATTTTACGAGATCTGAACCACCCTGCATAAGGCTAAAAATCGTATCCCGCTACAGGTATGTCCATTTTCTTCCTTACTCGAATGAATTTGCAACACTCAAGTTAATAAGTTCCTGGTCTCTAAACCCACTGGCTTTCAGCCAGTGGATCCTTGTCGTATGGACAACAAAGTATCGGTATAAGGTATTACAAGGTGCAGTAGCAGAACGGTTACGAGAATTAATCCGCCAAGGATGTGAAGCGAGAAGCATACAAATCATCCGAGGCAGTATAGGAAAAGAACACGTTCATTTGCTGGTATCGTGCCCACCAACGATAGCCCCAAGCAAGTTGTTACAGTACCTGAAAGGAAGATCTTCCAAGATGTTGCAGGAAGAATTTCAGGAGCTGAAGAAGCGGTACTGGGGTCAGCATTTGTGGGCACCTGGGTATTTTTGTAGAACAGTCGGAGCAGTTATCGAAGAAATGATCAAAGAATATATCGAAGACCAAGGGAACTCCAAAATCGACGAAGTATTCAAGATCGAAGAGTGAGTTTTAGTCACGAACTTTAGCTTGCTTAAGCAAGAGGACATTTCATTGCACTTCAGTGTAGGGTAGGACTTTCAGTCCGTTATCTTCAGTCGGCTTTAGCCGGAACTGCGACTTTCAGTCGCTTAAATAAATCCCTGCACTTTAGTGCAGGGTGGTTGTGCGGGCGGCAGCCCATACTTGGATGTTGGACACTCCTGAGGATATAAAAGCAGGAACAGGCCAACGCTGTACAGTGGTCAATACAGCAAAGGATACGTCTAGCGCGGCGCCGTGTGGACCGTGACGGAGGAGAGGGGGAACTTCCGAGAGGTCCCTATCCGAGATGTGCAGGTTGAAAGCGAAATGCTGAATGCCGATGCGGCGGGATGAATTGGGGACGGTGCGACTTCTCTGGAACCCAAAACCCTACAAGGGTAAGGCAGTCCTGTAGACCATGGAAACGGGATATGCGATTCATCACGTGGAGGGTGAGACATGCACATTGCAGCCAGTATGGGTGACCCGTCGAGGTCTCTTCGTCACCGAAAGGACATGAGCATATAAGGGTACCCGAAGTTGCTCGTGTGCGAAGAGAAGTCAGAGCGTTTTCATAGTAGCGAAGTAGCATAGAGACCATAACTCGATGTGAAGCGAAGGGAAACGTCGTTACTGAAACGTTAATTCAGAAGCAGACATGCAAATTGGTAAGCCTCCGACGTGAAACACTGCCAAGATGGTCTTGCTTGCGAGGAGACACTCGAAATCGTGAAATGGCACAACTTATATGGACGTTTGCTCAGTTACCAGAGACTGCTTGAAGCATGGCTCGAAGTAAAAGCAAACGGTGGAGCCGGGGGAGTAGACGGAGTAAAGCTCCAAGATTTTGAAAGAAATCTTGAAGTAAACCTCCAAAGAGTCCTGCAAGAACTGAGGGATAAAAGCTACACGCCGCAGCCGGTACTAAGACGATACATTCTAAAACGGAACGGAAAGAAACGTCCACTAGGGTTACCATCGATCCGGGATAAGGTGGTGCAGCAAGCAGTCGTCAATATCCTTCAACCGCTCTATGAGACAGTGTTCCATCCGGCATCCGTCGGTTTCCGACCAGAGAAAGGAACATTTAACGCCTTTGGACGGATTATACACCTGATGGAGCAAAGATATGTCTGGGTGTACGATGCTGACATTAAGGGTTACTTCGATTGTATTGACCATCGCTTACTCATGAAATTACTCAAAGGGAAAATTGCAGATCGATCGATACTCAACCTGATTTGGCACTGGCTAAAGGCAGGGGTGGTGGAGAAAGGTGCTCGAAGTTTCTCGAAGAAAGGAGTTCCTCAGGGCGGGGTCATCTCCCCCTTACTGGCCAACATTTATCTGAATGAGCTAGACTGGGAGCTGGAAAAAGAGAAGATGCGTTTTGTCCGCTATGCGGACGACTGTGCGCCACGAATGCGCGGCGCGTAAGAGCCAAGCAATGCTGAACAAGAGATGAGGGCGGGCCCCTCGGAGCCGCTG
>NZ_JBHHMI010000063.1:0-1913 GCF_042136365.1 Paenibacillus enshidis
AAGGCTAAAAATCGTATCTCGCTACAAGTCTGTCCATTTTCTACCTTACTCGAATGAATTTGCAACACTCAAGTTAAGTATAAGGCGATGTATGCTCTTAATTTGCCACTCTGATAAAGGCTCCTGCCGTCTAACGATATCCTCCACATAAAGAATGGCTTCTTTATGATTAATCACTTCCAAATGCTCTTTAATGGTTTTTCCGCCGATCGTGATTCCTTCGAGGGCTACTTTTGTTTCAGATAACGTTAGGGTGTTCCCTTCTATCGCATTGGAGTGGTATGTCCAGTTTACAATCAGATGCTCTCGGATACTTCGCAAAGTGTGTACGGGCAAGGGTCTCTTTTGATCAAGCTCCTGTTTCTTTTTATCTGTTTCCTCAAACATTAACTGTCACTTCCCTTCCCAATACTCAAAATTGATCACCATTATTATACAACAACTTCATAAACAAAAGAAAAGTACCCACTTGGCTAAATAACTCCCGACTCCCTTACTTTACATATTTAAACGTGGAACTGATATCCTTAAAGAACAAATGTTCTCCTTTATACACTATATAAAATCAAGCCTTAATAAATTCTGGAGGGGTTTCTATGAAGTTTTGTTATAGCTCAATGTACATCCATGGTCCTATTCACCGAGGAAGAGCTATTACATGCTATTTGGAACGCTGCAATTGATTTAGTATTCCCAGGACTACTGACTCCACAGATTACTAAAAAAGAGACTATTCCTATATTTGTAACCGCTGATCAAACACTCTGGACGATTTTTGAATCTATGAAGATACCTTATGTAATTGAAGATAACGAGGCATTACCTCTCTTTCCTTTGTATCAACTTGAATTATCACGTACCAATTGGACCCCAAGAGAGTTGAAGTATATAACGGACTATTACAAAAAAATAATATATGAGAGGAAAAACAAGGTCATCCGCAATCCATCTCACCAATTAAAAGTAATAGAAAAACTACAATCCTTATGTTTTGTATTAAGAAAGAATTAAAAATGGATTAAAAACAGGAGCATAAGCAGAATCCACAACCGGATTCGGTTGTGGATTTAACAAATGGAGAGTCGAACCCCTGTCCGAAGATAACGCCACATAAGCTTCTACGGATGTAGTAACAGTTTTGATGTCGGTCTAGCAACTTATAATATAAACCTATAAATTCATTGAATATGACATAGCTTTTAAATACCTTAGCACATAATCATCATATGTTTTTAGTTTCTCAATATCAATTTCGACAATCGAGCCATGTACAACACTATTTATGTCGTTTATAAATGATGTTGGTCTACTTGATGGTATGCCTCTAAAACACTCCCTGATAAAACTACACGCATGATTATCTTTAATCACCTTTAGTATTTCTTTTATCTCGTTCAACTTTTTCTCGTTAACTACAGATGTTTCTCTTGGCGTATTCAGAAAATCGGATACATTCACTCCACCAATTAAGGCATCCGAACCACTCCTGAATTTACTTTGATTCTCTGGTTTTCGAAACCAATCAATCCAATGTTGAATTGCACTTTCAAGTAACACCCTATACAAGAATGGCACTACTATTTTATAAGGATGGATAGAACTAAATTTACTTTGGACAACAAAATCAAGATATGTTTTAAATACATATGAATCTATTTTAATATTATTCTTAGCATAATTTAATAGTACTATTGGCCTCGTCTTATATGAATTATTTCCTCCTATTGGTACTACTCCTGCTGAGAGAGTGCCTTCTACTGATGGAGTTACTTGAGACGGTGGTGTTGCTCCTGTCGATGGCGTTGCCTCTGTCGGTGGTGTTGCTCCTGCCGATGACGTTGCCTCTGTCGGTGGTGTTGCTCCTGCCGATGACGTTGCCTCTGTCGGTGGTGTTGCTCCTGCCGATGACGTTG
>NZ_JBHHMI010000064.1:0-1698 GCF_042136365.1 Paenibacillus enshidis
CGAGGCCACTGAAAAAGTCCATTTGAAACGAAAGAGGTACAGCCCTCAAAAAAGTTGAGGAGGCTGTACCTCTTTTCGTTTATAATTAAGGCATCCTAGAGAGCAGGTGAGCGGATGATTCAGCAACAACAAACCTTGATGCTAAGCCCCTATGCGGAACTGTACAACATCGTGGTGCCCAAGGACAATATGCTGCGCCAGATTAATGAACTGGTGGACTTTTCCTTTATTTATGAAGAATTGAAAGCTAAATACTGCCTGGATAACGGTCGCAACGCGATTGACCCCATCCGTATGTTCAAATACTTGTTGCTGAAAGCCATCTTCGAATTGTCGGACGCTGATATCGTCGAGCGTTCAAGGTATGACCTGTCGTTCAAGTATTTTCTCGGCATGGCGCCGGAAGATTCGGTGATCGACTCGAGTTCGCTCACGAAATTCCGGAAACTACGGTTACAAGACGTTAACCTGCTCGACATGCTTATTGACAAGACGGTCGCGCTGGCTATTGAGAAACATATCCTAAAGAGCACTTCTATTATTGTAGATGCCACCCATACGAAAGCACGTTACAACCAAAAGTCACCGAGGGAAATCCTGCAAGACCGAGCGCGGAAACTGCGAAAAGCCGTTTACGCGCTGGACGAGTTGGTCAAAGCCAAAATGCCCGCAAAGAACACGAACGACGTGCTCGAAGACGAAATCGCGTATTGCCAGAAGCTCATCACCTACATCGAGACGGAGTCCGGGATCGCGCAGGTGCCGAAAATAACGGAACCGTTGAATCTCCTGAAGGAGACGGTTGAGGATGACGTCGAGCAGCTTCGCCTTGCGGCAGACCCGGATGCACGAGTAGGACACAAAAGCGCAGACTCCGCTTTCTTTGGATACAAGACGCATCTGGCCATGACCGAGGAACGCATCATAACGGCAGCGGTGATTACAACAGGCGAGAAGAATGACGGCAAGCAATTGCAGACGCTCATCGAGAAAAGCCAGGCAGCCGGGATGCAAGTCAAAACGGTCATCGGCGATACGGCCTACTCCGAGAAGGATAACCTGACCTACGCGAAAACCAACGAGCTTGAACTTGTGGCGAAACTCAATCCGCTCGTTACGCAAGGCAGCCGGAAGAAAGAGGACGAATTTCTGTTCAACAAAGATGCTGGCATGTACGTATGCAAGGCCGGTCATATGGCAATCCGAAAGGCCCGGCAGGGCAAGAAAGGCGTAGGCTGTAACCAGCAAGACACCTACTATTTTGACGTGGAGAAATGCAAGCGTTGTCCGCTTAAAGAAGGCTGCTACAAAGAGGGTGCGAAAACCAAGACTTACTCCGTGACCATAAAATCCGAAGAACACGCGGAACAAATAACCTTCCAAGAAACGGAGGATTTCAAGGTAAAATCAAAAGAACGCTACAAAATTGAAGCGAAGAACAGCGAGCTCAAACATAGACACGGGTATGATGTCGCCACATCCTCGGGTCTGCTTGGCATGCAGTTACAAGGTGCAATGGCTATATTTGCGGTAAATCTAAAGCGAATACTGAAAATAGCCGACTGAAGATGATGGGGAGTAAAACCGACTTATGACAAAGAAAAGAAGACGTCTGTCCCATAAAATGGGAATGGATGTCTTCTTTTTGGATGGGGCTTGCCGGCAAGGATGAAAAACGGCAAGTTCTTCAGTGGCCTC
>NZ_JBHHMI010000065.1:0-1461 GCF_042136365.1 Paenibacillus enshidis
CAATGTCAACAGGTTAAGCAATAAACAGCCAGATCCAATCGAATAATAGTGTTGTACCCTAATTGACACACAGCAGCGAAATAACCACTTGACAAATCGGAATCACCCCAATAATCGAAAAGAATACCACCTTTAAACGGTATACCTTTCCTTTATGCGGGTGATCTGCGATGACCGTAACTGAAATGCTAATCCAACGTACTGCTGAGCTGATTTATAGTGTATGCTTCAAGGAGGCGTCTCGTAAGAAGCCAACCGATTTTACGCGTGAGCGGAAAATGCCGTTTGAGGAAGTGATACTTTTCATGTTGCTCTCTTTTAAATCCAGCACGAAAAGCGCGTTGAGGCGTTTTTTTATCGCACTCAGTAAACCCATATCCATGCAACAGCAGTCCTTCTCCGAAGCCCGAGCAAAGATCAAGGTCGAGGCATTTATCGAACTTTTCAACCTCACGGTAGAAGTGATGTGCGCGAATTATCGTAACACGTGGCATGGCTATCGTCTTCTCGCTGTGGACGGGAGTAAAATCGCGTTGCCTGCGGACAAGAAATTGCTCAAGCACTTTGGCGGAACGGGGAGAGATGCCTCTTCGCCAACTGCACAGGGTTCTCTTGCTTACGATGTCCTGAACGATATGGTGATGGATGCGCGGCTGGCCCCCTTATCGACGGATGAGCGATTCCTGGCCCAGCAGCACCTGGCGCATTGCATGGCGATTGAGCCGGGCGAGAAGAAACTGTTCATCTATGACCGTGGCTACGCTTCGTTCGAGTTGATCGATTTGCATGTCCAAAGCGGCGCTCAATTTGTGATGCGCGTTCGCGATAAATTCAACGTGGCTATCGATGCGCAAACCCAGCCGGATGGCTACGTGTGGCTGGAGAAGAACGGCAAGCGTATCCGTGTGCGCGTCATCAAATTCAAGCTGGACAGCGGTGAAACGGAAACGCTCATCACGCAGCTCACCGACAAACGCATGGGCATTCCGGCGTTCAAAAAACTCTATTTTATGCGCTGGCCGGTGGAAACCAAATACGATCTGGTGAAGAACAAACTTCAGATCGAAAACTTCACTTCACGTACGGTCGAAGGGATTCAGCAGGACTTCTATGCAACGCTCTACCTGACCAACACGATTGCAATTACCGCATTCGATGCGCAATCCGAAATTGATGAAGCGCGCAAGGACAAAGAGAACCACTATGACTACCAAGCCAACCGCAATGAGTTGATTGGTATTCTTAAAGATCGATTGGTTCAGGCTGTTGTTCAAGAGGATCCAGGCAAGAGTGCCGCTATGATTCAAGGCATCATTCATGAAATCGCCCAATCTGTTGTGCCTAAGCGCTTGGGACGCTCGATTCCCAGAAATCCTTCACCGAGAAAATCCAAATTCCATCATAATCGCAAGAACAATTGTTGACCTTTAGCATCGTGTGTCGCTAACCTGTTGACATTGG
>NZ_JBHHMI010000066.1:0-1304 GCF_042136365.1 Paenibacillus enshidis
TGTCGTGTAAGTTTTTGACGAATGTTATATAAAACTGTAAACCGAATAGAAGTATTGTCGGATACACACACAGAAAAAGGACATCGGACCTTTTCAGCGAAATTACGGTTACCACACCAAATTTCCAAGAAAAGGGGATGTCCCACTCTCATGGTAAATCTACATGCGGTTATCGTCAAGTTCATTTTTGCGCTTCAACTTGGATTCACTGCACCTCAACTGCGCCATTTGGTTGCCTTTGTTCATGGGATCATCCTTCATGAGGGCCGGAAGACGGTCACGCAAATCGGACGGGTCGCTGGAGTGAATCGTCACCTGAGTTCAACGACTCGCTTTCTAAACGAATCACCATGGTCTGTCCAGCATCTTCAGCAAAGACGGCTCACACTGCTGCTGGAACAGATTCGCAGAACGAAGGGCAAGCGCGTCGTGTTTCTTCTCATTGACGATACCGCCTGTAAGAAAAAGCCGACGACATGCCGGATGGAGGCACTCGACTTCCATTTTGCACACGATGAGGGCAAATCGGTCTGGTCGCATTCCTTAGTGACGATGCATGTCGTCTGCGAAGCGAACTCCTTTGCTTGGGATTTTCGGCCTTATTTTCGTGAGCAAGCCTGCGAAGAGAGAGGCCAGACCTACAAAAGCAAGAATGAACTGGCGATGGAGATGGTTGCATCATTCCCCGCCACCGAAGAGGAGCAAGTCTACGTCCTCGCTGACAGTTGGTATACGAGTCAAAAGATGTTGGATTTGTGTCAAACCCGCGGATTCCATGTGATTGCCGCTGTGAAAACGAACCGCAAGATTTGTCCTGCCGGTGTCCGGATTTCGATCTCGAATTTCGCCTCCCAATACATGGGAAACGACGACCTCTGCTCCGTGACCGTGGAGGATACGCGTTACCGTGTCTACGCCTATGAAGGTCCCCTGGCCGAGACGGAAAATGTTCGCGTCTTGCTCTCATGGGAGGGGCGATTTGATGCGAATCGAACACCGTTCTGTATCGTGTGTACGGATGCTACGCTGGATCTCGTAACCATCCTGACGTATTATCGGACACGCTGGCACATTGAAACGGGTTACCGGTATTTCAAAGAACTGCTTGGATTTGATCATTACCAATTGCTGTCCTTCACCGGAATTCAGCGGTTTTGGGAGATTCAATTCCTTACCCAAAACCTATTGGAGGGTCAGCGGCATATCTGGTCCGATCGGCACCATCCTCTCACGCTGGGTGATGTTGTCAGGCGAATTCGCTACGAACATCGAGGACAGATGCTCGTATATGTGTACGAGAGTGC
>NZ_JBHHMI010000068.1:0-1183 GCF_042136365.1 Paenibacillus enshidis
AGCTTGAATATATAACGAACCATCCCGGCCTCTGGCTCGTAGATTTCCAGCTTCCGGGTGTCCGGGTTGCGCCAGTAGCCGTAAGCCGCCCTACCGCTGACATGCTCGCCCCGCCGGGCCCGCTGCATTTTATTGACTTTCGTCCGGCGGCCAATCATCTCATATTCCATGGAGGCGTATAACGAGCTGATATCATACAAATAACGGGAGGCCTCTGAACCGGCCAGGTCAAAGACTTGCGTCGGCGTAATGATTTTCACATCATGCTCAATACATTCTTTTTTAATGATCTGGGAGATAAGCCCATTGCGGGACAGGCGGTCCAGTGATACGGCAAAAATGGCCTGGTAGCGCCCAAGGTTCTTAAGCAGCTTCTGCAACTGAGGGCGGGCCTCCAACTGATGCTTCCCCCCGCTCACGATTTCTTCGTACACCTCAAAGGTGTAATCATGCTCGCGGCAAAATTCCGCCATCAGCTCACGGTGATTGCGAAGCGTGTCTTCATTCTCTCCCTTGGACCGTGATATGCGCAGGTAGAGTGCGCCGAATATTCCGGTAATTCCATTCATGCTGCTCATCCTCCATCCTATAGAGCCTGATTCTCGAATTTGTCCCGCCCCACGCTTACATTCTATGTTTTACCTCCTACGTTTAGGTAAACGTAAACCAATATTGGGTTAGATGTAAGGGGGATATCTTCATTTATGATATAATAACCCCATGATCTCGCCAAAGAATGGATTTTCTGCGAGTGAAAAAGCATTGATGATCTTGAAGTGCATGTCGTTGAGTTGTCCAAGCTGGATGATCAGTCTGTTCCCACGGAGGGGGGGCTGGTCAATTGGCTGCTGTTCCTGAAAGGAGCCGACAAATCGAATTGGGAGGTGCTTACGATGAATGAACCCACCTTGAAAAAAGCCATGGATACGCTTGAGTTTCTCAGCCAGGACCGAGAGGCACGCCGACGTTACGAGGAACGGCAGAAGTACTTGCATGATGAAGCCTCCATGATCGAATGGGCGACGAGAAAAGGTATGACTGAGGGGAGAGCTGCGGGCCGGGCTGAGGGCCGAGCTGAAGGCCGGGCTGAAGGTGAGGCCCAAGGGGAACAAAAGAAAGCCATGGAAATTGCCAGAAATATGCTGGCTCTGGGCATAGAAGTGTCCATCATTGCCAAAGCCAG
>NZ_JBHHMI010000069.1:0-1183 GCF_042136365.1 Paenibacillus enshidis
GAAAAAAAGAGACAACCTCCTCATAAAAATGAGAAGTTGTCTCTTTTTGGACTTTAGGGACTTTTTCAGTGGCCTCCCGCTTGGGCAACCTCTTTTGTGTTATTCTTCACACCTTACGCCCACTTAATAATAGGGAGCCATAAAGAGATACACCAGCACCCCGGTGAAGCTGACGTACAGCCAGATCGGCATCGTCCAGCGCGCGATTTTGCGGTGCTTCTGCACCTGCATGGTCCATCCCCACACTACAGAGAACAGTGCAAGCGGCACGATAATCGCGGCCAGCGCACTGTGCGTAATCAGGATGAAAAAGTAAATCGGGCGCACAATGCCTTCCCCACCGAACTTCGCAGTTTCCGGCGAAATGTAGTGAAAGGTCAGATAAGTGACCAAAAACAGCAGTGTGGAGGCGAATGCCGCCAAAACGAGCGCTTTATGCACCTTTACATTTTTTCTAAGTATCGCAAACAAAGCTCCCAGCAGAAAAACAAAGGTAAAGCTGTTGAATATCGCATTCATTCTCGGCAGCAGGCTCAAATCGAAATGAACCTCTCCCTGATATCCGATCGGTGAGAAGAACAGCAGCAGAATAATAATATTCGCCACGATGGAAACCGTAACAATCAGCCCGGCAAAATTGCGCCTGCTGGTTGGGACATACTGCTCGTCCTTGGTCGCTTTGCTCATGTTGGTTTCTCCTTCTTCATTTATATTTGCAAACCAGTTGGACCTGTTGTCCTATAATTCAATTATATTGAATACAACGATCCTATGTGAAGTGACAACACTATGAACAATTTCGCATCCCTCCGCTTCCTCTTATCAGGATAACTTCATCATTAAAGACTCAACTTTCGCAGAGCCCAGATCCACTTCAACCTTTGTAGCTACTCGGTTCTGAGGAATTCGAATCCCCTTCTAGTGCTGGACAGTCAAGCCGCTCGTCGATCGTGGCAAGACATGTGACTCGCTGTTCAGGGGCTTTGCACGATTATCCCGTTTGATCAGGTACAGAAAAACAGAAAACCGGGAACCGAAAATATACTTTAGGCACATTAAAGTAAATAACGGGTCAAATGAGGCACAAAAATGCCTGTTGTTACGCTATTCAGGACCATCGAATGGGTCTATTTTTTTTAATTGTGCCTTATGGAGAAGCAGATCGGTTCGAGGTCATGAGGCG
>NZ_JBHHMI010000006.1:0-240274 GCF_042136365.1 Paenibacillus enshidis
CATAATGATATCCTCCTTCATGAGTTGACTGCTTGAACATGTTAAGCATAAACTATGAAGTGAACTCTAGGGCAAGCGGTCCAAAGGAGAAATGATGATAAAAATTCAGGAACTGGCGGACAAGATAGGATTAACGATCCATACGATCCGCTTTTATGAAAAGGAAGGCTTGCTGGATGATCGGCATGTCCGGCGAGAGAGCAATAATTACTGCAACTATTCGGAAGAGGCTGTCGAGCGGTTGAGGCTCATCAAGAATTTCCAGTCCATCGGCTGTTCGCTGGCCGAACTGAAGGATGCTTTGCAGGACTGCGACCCCAATATGAGCACCAATCTTTTCCATGAAATACCCTGCTCGTAAATGCAAAACATTTAACTGTTCAATTTGGTTTAAACCCTGTTCAAGCAGATGTAATCCCGTAACTGGCCCAGTACCTTTTTCTTTATCAGCCCCCAGCTACTAAGAGAAACAACATTCTTAACTTTTGATTGATGGTCAATCATACAAAAAAAGACACCGTACCCTTGGGGTAAAGTGCCATGTACTAGTGAGCTTACGAAACAACATTTTTATATATGAGTCACAAATTCGTTTACCGGCTTCCGGTAACCGCGCGGCTTCCGGCTCTCCACCTTCTCTTTACCGATGGTGATCATTAATACAACCTCATGCTGGTCGTCGATGTTGAGGACCTCTTTCACCGCTTCCGGATCAAAACCGATCATTGGACATGTATCCCAGCCCTTATCCTTGGCCGCCATCATGAACAGCATCGCAGACAGCGACGCATTGCGGATCGCCTCGTCTCTTTGAAATTGTTCCCCTTTCGATTCATAGGTAGCAACGGTATCGTTGACCATATGATCATACTCCTGCTTATTAACCACGCCCAACAGCTTAAGTCCTTCATAAATTTCGGCTGCCTGAAGATATGCCTTTTTATCCCCCAGGACCACAATAACCGCAGCAGAACTGCCTACTTTATACTGCCCATATGCCGCTTTCTTAAGCTTTTCCTTATAGACCGGGTCGGTGACCGCGATATAGCTTGTATGCTGCAGGTTAAAAGCCGATGGCCCCAGCTTGACCAGCTCAAAAATTTCATTCAGTTCTTCCTTCGTGATCGGGTGATCTGGAAGAAAATTGCTTGCAGAACGTCTTTCCTTTACCACTTGTACAAAATCAGTCATTTCGTTCTCCTCCAATTCGGTTATCTTACATTTCTATATCGGATAATCATTAAAATTATTTATCTTTATTTAAAGATTTTTTCATCATAAAGCAATACTATTCCTCTTTTATTACGGTGTCAATCTCTTTTAAACAAAAAAATCCCCTCCGGCAATAAAGACATTCAACCGAAAGGGATCATTATCATTTACTATTTTTAAATCGCAGCAGCCTCTTTGCCCAGCGGCATTGTATAATACCAAGGCTTCTGGTCTTCGTTCTGCTGGTATACCACAATCAGGAGTGTACGGCCATCGGCCGTCAAAGCGCTGCCTCCACCCAGAATATGTTCAAGCCGGAACGGCAACACGTCAACCACCGCGAACTTCTGCAGCTCCTTCTCCCCCATTCCCAATTCAGCAAATGCAGGTGAAGTGAATCGTTCTCCGGCAGGAGCTTGCACCACATCCGGATGGCTGGCCGCCAGTTTGACATACTCGCTGCGGTCGTCTTTATCGAGCGAAGTGTCCCACCAAATTTTACGCGGCTTATACTTGTGATTCAGGAAGTAGTCCAGCTTCATCAAGCCGAGGACAACATCCATTCTCTTTGTATCGCGCTGCTTAAGAAAAGCGTAAAGCCGGTTAAACAGATCCTCCAGCTGATGTCCGATCTTCTGCCAGCCCTGCTCCTCCCAATAGTCCCCGAACTGCTGAAAGAAGTCGAAGGCGGATGGGAATTCTCGTTCGATCAGGTAGTTCAGCGTATGATCCATCCGATGTGCGTTCCAGTATTTCTCCAGCACATCCTCCAGTCGCTTCAAACGAACAATATCTGCAAAAGACAACATGTCATTGCTCAGCATTTCATACGGCGCAACATCCATATAAATGTAGTTATACTTCTCGGCATCCAGGCGGAGGCCCGTACCGCGCAGCATTTTGAGGAAGCCGAGCTGCAGCTCTTCCGGACCTAGTGCGAAAACGTCATTAAAGGTTTTGCAGAATGTGTTATAGTCCTCCAGCGGCAGGCCTGCGATCAGATCCAGATGCTGGTCGATCTTTCCGCTCTCTTTGACCTTCGTTACCGTCCGCGTCAGCTTGGCAAAGTTCTGCCGCCGTTTCACCAGTTCGTTCGTCGGATCGTTGGTGGACTGCACGCCAATTTCGAACCGGAAAATACCCGGAGGCGCGTGCTCTGCCAGATAGTCCAGCACCTCTGGCCGCATAATGTCCGCCGTAATTTCAAACTGGAATACACAACCCCGGTGGTTTTCGATCAGGAACTTGAACATCTCAAGGGCATAATCCCGCTTGATATTGAAGGTGCGGTCGACGAACTTGATCAGCTTGGCCCCGTTGTCAATCAGATACAGCAGGTCGGACTTGGTCCGCTCAATATCAAAGTAGCGCACACCGACCTCTATACTGGACAGGCAGAACTGGCAGCTGAACGGACAACCCCGGCTTGTTTCGAAATAGACAACCCTCTTCCCAAGCTCGGGAATATCCTCCGGGAACCGGTACGGGCTTGGCAGCTCGTTCAGATTGGCCTTCGGCCGCCCTGGCATAAGGATAACCTCGTCACCCTTGCGGTAAGCCAGGCCGTACACAAAATGATACTTGCCCGCTCCCTCAATCTCCTGCAGAAGCTGATGAAACGACTCTTCCCCTTCACCCATCACGATAAAGTCGACGTTATGCAGCCGGTTCATCCAGTATTCCGTATCATAGGAGACCTCCGGTCCGCCGAGCACGACTTTTACATCTGGCATAACCTTCTTCAAGACGTCAATGACCTTGATCGTTTCTTCGATATTCCAGATATAACAGGAGAAGCCGATCACGTCCGCTCCCCGCCGGTACAGGTCTGAGACGATATTCATCACCGGGTCCTTGATCGTATATTCCGCCAGCTCAATGTCAAAATCGCGCTCGCTGTACGCCTTCAGACAGCGGATAGCGAGCGACGTATGGATGTACTTCGCGTTTAAAGTGGACAGAATGACTTTCATGGGTCACGACCTTTGCGTAAATTGGTTAAAACTCATCGTCATAGAGCGGAGCTGAATCGTCTGTCTGATTCAGGAAGAAGTCCAGGAACGGCTTGCCGTACTTCCGGAATTTCACTTCCCCGACCCCTTTGATGCGCAGCATATCCGCTTCGCTCCGCGGATTGGCTACGCTCATTTCCCGCAGGGTAGCATCGTTGAAAATAATATAGGAAGGCACATGCTCCTTCGCCGCCAGATCACGGCGGATCAGGCGCAGCTGCTCGAATACCGTCTCATTAACCGCTGACGGGTAAGCATCTCTGCCGCGTCGGCTGCCCGAGCCGCCAGAGATGGCAGTCGCATGACGCACAACACGCTGCATGACCTGGCGCTGCCCTTTTAATACCTCTGCCGCAAGCTGCTGCAGCCGTACAACCGGATACTGTCCTTCGCTGAGGGACAGATATCCTTCCGAGATCAGCACGTTGATGATCTCTACGATTTCCTTTTCCGTGTGGTTGCCCATGACGCCATAGGTCGGGAGGCTGTCAAAGCCGTACTGCAACACCTTTTTGTTGCGTGAACCCTTCAGCACCGCCGCGACCATCGTCGCGCCAAACCGTTCCCGCATGCGGTGAATGCAGGAAAAGATTTTCTGCGCATCCACCGTCATATCCACGAGCTCGCGCTCATCGGTGCAGGAGCTGCAATTCCCGCACGGTGTATCGTCATGCGCTTCGCCAAAATAATCCAACTGTGCGCTGCGCAAACAGCGGGTTGTATAGCAATAGTCAACCATCTGCTGCAGCTTCCGGTAGTCGTTGCGCTTGCGTTCCTCATCCTGCGGGTTCTGCTCAATCAGGAATTTCTGGGTGACAATATCCTGCGGCCCAAACAGCAGGATGCATTGGCTCGGATCGCCGTCACGTCCGGCCCGCCCGGCTTCCTGTACATAAGCTTCCATATTCTTCGGCATGTTGTAATGAAGCACATACCGTACGTTCGATTTATCAATGCCCATCCCAAATGCATTCGTCGCGACCACGACTTGAATATCGTCATACAGAAAAGCCTCCTGGCTTTCCGCGCGCTCATCGTCACTCATTCCGGCATGGTAACGCCCTGACGCTAGACCGGCATCGCGCAGGCGCTGGTACAGATCGTCGACATCCTTGCGTGTCGCTGCATAGATAATGCCCGCCTCTCCGGCATGCTCCCGCACATAGTTCATGATATAAGCTTTTTTGTCCTCACCCCGCAGCACATGAAACGCCAGGTTATCACGACCAAGTCCGGTGACAAACGTCCCGGGCTCACGCAGCCGCAGCAAACGCACAATATCATCCATAACCTGCGGTGTCGCCGTTGCCGTGAAAGCAGCCAGGATCGGACGCTGTGGCAAGCTGTCTACAAACGGAGCCACAGCCAGGTAGCTTGTCCGAAAATCATGCCCCCACTGTGACACACAATGCGCCTCATCCACGGCAACACAGGAGATCGGCAGTTGGGCTATCTCCTCACGGAACCAGTCCAGCTCCAGACGCTCCGGTGCGACATAGAGCAGCTTCAGGTCGCCGCGCTGCGCTCTCCGGATACGTTCATTCACTTCCCGGCCGCTTAAGGTACTGTTAATGAATGCTGCCGGTATTCCCATCGCAGTCAGCGCATCTACCTGATCCTTCATCAGCGAGATCAGCGGGGATACGACCAGCGTAAGACCGTCATACAGCAATGCCGGAATCTGATAGCAGATGGATTTGCCCCCGCCAGTCGGCATAATGCCGAGCGTGTCGCTGCCCTGCAGCAGACTTTCTACAATTTTCTTTTGTCCTTCCCGGAAATCGGGATATCCATAAAACTTGATCAAAAGCTCGCGCGCCTGTTCCAGACCCGGTGCTTGCACGTTCATTATTCAAAACCCCTTATAAACAGCGTTCATAACGCCTATAAACCTTTTGTTCTCATGCTTAACCGATTTTACGGCCTAAACATCCAGTACATGTTATTTTCCCATCAATACGGCATCATTTCAATAGGCAACGGAACTTGGAAACCCGCTGTATCCCGCCTGTATCTCTAGTTTAGCGGGCTTCTAAAAAATGGGCAACCGAACAAGCCATTCTGCCAAAAACGTGTACTTCTTTTCAACCCTGTGTTAGCGCCGCCGATGGTCAGGTGACATAGTATACATTATTTGATTTAACGGATGACTCTAAGGGGAGTGAATTAGCGTTTATGA
This sequence comes from Paenibacillus enshidis, assembly GCF_042136365.1. Classification (NCBI taxonomy): domain Bacteria; kingdom Bacillati; phylum Bacillota; class Bacilli; order Caryophanales; family Paenibacillaceae; genus Paenibacillus; species Paenibacillus enshidis. The sequence goes on from NZ_JBHHMI010000006.1 coordinate 5,404, forward strand.
AGAAAAAACAATAATAGCAATCCGTCTCAGTTAACTCGGAACGTATTATGATGAAAAGGAGGCTAACAAATGTCACAACCCAACATACCTAACATAACACCTAATATATCCTTAACCAGAAATGATGCTATCAACTTGCTTATATCTTCTGTAGCTTTTGAAGAACTTGGCCTAAGCCATATTCTTAATGCGGAAGGAGAAAAACTGCAATATGTGCTTGGGACGTTCCCGGGTATTTCCAGACCGGCTCCTACAATAAGTGAACTTTTGGCTGTCAATGATAGTGTCAGAAATATGGTGAAAGATATAACAAAAAAAGAGTTGGTACTTCAAAACAAGCTGGAATATATTTTAGACGCACCTTACTCAGGTGATTCAACAGGGCCGACCGGCGCTACTGGGCCGACGGGTGGCACGGGTGCCACAGGGAACACGGGCGCTATCGGGCCGACCGGCGACACCGGACCGACGGGTGACACCGGACCGACGGGTGGCACGGGTGCGACGGGCACCACGGGCGATCCTGGGCCGACTGGGGCTACTGGGGCGACAGGATCTATTGGGCCAACCGGGGCCTCGGGAGCCACAGGGAACACGGGAGCTTCAGGCGCTACCGGACCGACAGGTGACACGGGCGCGACGGGACCCACGGGCGCTACCGGGGCGGTTGGAGCCACTGGGGCGACGGGGTCTATTGGGCCAACCGGGGCGACGGGCACCACAGGGGCCACGGGAACCACAGGGGCCACGGGGGCCTCAGGCGTTCCCGGGCCGACAGGCGACATCGGACCGACGGGTGGCACGGGCGCCACGGGACCCACGGGTGATCCCGGGCCGACGGGCGACATCGGACCGACGGGGGCGACGGGAACCACGGGGCCATCGGGCGTTCCCGGGACGGCTGGCGCTACTGGGGCGACGGGGTCTATTGGGCCAACCGGGGCGACGGGCACCACAGGGGCCACGGGGGCCTCAGGCGTTCCCGGGCCGACAGGCGACACCGGACCGACGGGGGCGATGGGGGCGACGGGGCCATCGGGCGTTCCCGGGCCGGCTGGCACTACTGGGGCGACGGGCGCCATTGGACCAACCGGCACCACGGGCGCCACAGGGGCCTCAGGCGTTCCCGGGCCGACAGGCGACATCGGACCGACGGGGGCGACGGGGCCATCGGGCGTTCCCGGACCGGCTGGGGCGACGGGGGCTACAGGACCTATTGGGCCAACTGGGGCTACTACGGGCGACACCGGCGCTACTGGACCAACGGGGACCACAGGAGCCACGGGGGCATCGGGCGCTATCGGACCGACGGGCGATACCGGGCCAACCGGAGCTACTGGGGCGACGGGATCCATTGGGCCAACGGGGACGACGGGCGCCACGGGGGCTACCGGGCCGACAGGTGATCCCGGACCGACAGGGGCCTCAGGCGTTACGGGACCCATTGGGCCAACTGGGGCATCGGGCGCCACAGGAACCATAGGGGCAACTGGTATCACTGGGGCCACAGGCAACACGGGCGCCACGGGAACCACGGGGGCGACGGGAACCACGGGCGCCACGGGGTCCACGGGGGCGACGGGAACCACGGGAGTCACGGGAACCACGGGGTCCACGGGCGCCACGGGAGTCACGGGCACCACGGGGGCAACGGGCGCCACGGGCGCCACGGGAACCACGGGGGCGACGGGGTCCACGGGAGCCACGGGCGCCACGGGAACCACGGGGGCGACGGGGTCCACGGGCGCCACGGGAACCACGGGAGTCACGGGAACCACGGGAACCACGGGGGCGACGGGGTCCACGGGAACCACGGGCGCCACGGGAACCACGGGAACCACGGGAACCACGGGCGCCACGGGAACCACGGGAACCACGGGCGCCACGGGAACCACGGGAACCACGGGGGCGACGGGGTCCACGGGAGCCACGGGAACCACGGGGGCGACGGGGTCCACGGGAGCCACGGGGGCGACGGGGTCCACGGGCGCCACGGGGGCAACGGGAACCACGGGGGCGACGGGGTCCACGGGAGCCACGGGGGCGACGGGGTCCACGGGAGCCACGGGGGCAACGGGAACCACGGGCGCCACGGGCACCACGGGAACCACGGGGGCGACGGGAACCACGGGGGCGACGGGGTCCACGGGCAGCACCGGACCCACAGGCGGCACCGGACCCACGGGCGATACCGGACCCACGGGGAACACCGGGCCAACCGGCGGCACCGGACCCACAGGCGGCACCGGACCCACGGGCGATACCGGACCCACGGGCAATACCGGGCCAACTGGCATCACTGGACCCACAGGCGACACCGGACCCACGGGCAATACCGGGCCAACTGGCATCACTGGACCCACAGGCGACACCGGGCCCACGGGCAACACCGGGCCAACCGGCAGCACTGGACCCACGGGCAACACTGGACCCACGGGCAACACCGGGCCCACGGGCAACACCGGGCCAATCGGCAGCACTGGACCCACAGGCGACACCGGGCCCACGGGCAACACCGGGCCAATCGGCAGCACTGGACCCACAGGCGGCACCGGACCCACGGGCAATACCGGACCCACGGGCGATACCGGACCCACAGGCGGCACCGGACCCACGGGCAATACCGGGCCAACCGGCAGCACCGGACCCACGGGCAATACCGGGCCAACCGGCAGCACCGGACCCACGGGCGACACCGGACCCACGGGCAATACCGGACCCACGGGCAATACCGGGCCAACCGGCAGCACCGGACCCACGGGCGATACCGGACCCACGGGCGACACCGGACCCACGGGCAATACCGGGCCAACCGGCAGCACCGGACCTACGGGGAACACCGGGCCCACGGGGAACACCGGGCCAACCGGCAGCACCGGACCCACGGGGAACACCGGACCCACGGGCGACACCGGGCCCACGGGGAACACCGGGCCAACCGGCAGCACCGGACCTACGGGCGACACGGGGGCCACAGGCGCTACCGGACCGACCGGCCCTTCCATAACCAGCATCAGTATCATCCCTACGGCGTTCAGATATTTTCTCATCCTCCCAAGTGATACGAGTTTATCTGCTCCGGTAGCGTTCGCCGCAACCCAGTTCACTGATGATTCCGGTAACCCGGCCGCGGCATTCAGCGGACTTGGAGCAAACAGCTACAATAACTTATTTATCAACGGAATCCTGCAAGAGGGGAGCTTATATAATGTAATTTCATCTGCATTAACGTTAAATAACGGGGGCGGAACCCTTTATGCTGGAACTCCGGTCATTTTAGAGATCGTTAACTTTACAGCCATATTTTCATAACAAATTTGTCTATCTATATAGCAGGACAGTGAAAAGTTCTCGTACATGAATGACCTTTCACTGTCCTTCCATTCCTGCTGCTCCAGACAAACCACGTTCGAATGGTCTGTAGTGCTCATCGTCGGCCGGATGCTGCAGGGCTTTGGGCGTTGCTGGAGTTAGTGATAAAGATATCATGGCCTAGATTACGGGGTTAAGCTTACTTCTTGGATCACCTTCTCGGGCCCTTTCTCAGTTCAACAGTATTGGGGATAAAATCATCTACTACGAAACCTCACTGGTTCAGTTTATCTAGTAATTTTAAAAATACTCTTTTAACCTCCTACTATCGCCGCTCCTTTCTCTACCTGCCGAACATATCTTGGTATAGAGAAAGGAGGTGAACCGCTATGCCAATAACTCCTCCCTTCCAGGCCTCCAGAAAGTTCCAGTCTACCTTTGGAGCCGGAACCGGAACAGGTGCGACGTTCGCCATTGCCGCAACTACCTTTACAAATGACGCTGGAGCTGCAGCAACAGCTTTTCCAGGCTCCTTTGCTTATTATGTACTCTATATCAATGGTGTTCCCCAAACATCTGACGTTTCAACCATCTCAACGACAACGATTACCATACCTGGCGGTGATGCACTCGACGCAGCCACACCTTTGTTAATTGAATTTGTCGTCACTTAAGGTCTGTTGTACGAAAGTACCGGTTATCTTATTAGATAACCGGTACTTTCTATATTAGCGCAAGCCATTACTGACGACGCAAGCTTTCCGCTAAGCTCCTTACATAGCATTCCACCTGCCCGCATGGTATAGTGGACACGATACTACACAGGATGGAGAAATTACCGATATGGGTGAACAGCAACGCCCCCGCAAGGGAGCTCAAACCTATGAACAACCGAAAAAACAATCCCAGCCCAAAACACATACAGGCAAAAACAATGCCAATACGGGTGCCAAGATGGTCTCTTCCGGTCCCAAGCCAAAAGGGGCATACAAACAGCCCTTCTCCCGCAAGTCCACAGGTGCTGCTGATGCAGAGGAGCTGCGCCCGGACGACCGTATCGTCGTTACGATCAAGCGGCTGGGCATCAACGGGGAAGGTGTTGGATATTACCGCCGCAAGGCTGTTTTTATAGACGGGGCACTCAGCGGAGAAGTTGTGAAGGCCAAAGTCATTGACGTACAGCCCAAATTCATTAAAGCAGAACTGACCGAGATTGAGAAAAGATCCTCGCATCGCATTGAGCCCCCCTGCCCCGTGTTCGGTGTCTGTGGCGGCTGCCAAATTCAGCACCTTTCTTATGAAGGCCAGTTAGAAGCCAAGGTGGACATTATACGTGAAGCCTTCAGTCGTTATGCCGGACTGGAGGATATCAAGATGAAACCGATGCTGGGTATGGAGCAGCCGTGGGATTACCGCAATAAAGCACAGCTTCAGCTCACCCGCCGCCAGGGCGAGGTCATTGCCGGGCTATATGAAGCGGAGAGTCACGACATTGTGGACATCAGCGGCTGTCCGATCCAGCATCCGAAGGTCAATGAAGCCGTGGAAAAGGTAAAATCCGTGCTCGAGGAACTGCGAATTCCGCTGTACAAAGACAACGGCTCCCGTGACGGTGTCCGTACCATCGTCGTCCGTCATGGCTTTCAATCCGGTCACCTGCAGGTGACTCTGGTCACCACCGGCAGCAAGCTGCCGCGCAAGGATGATTTCGTGCGTCTGCTGCGCCTCACGCTGCCGGAAGTAACAGGCATCTCCATGAACGTAAATCCGAAACGCACATCGCTCATTTTCGGCGATAAAACGATTACGCTCTGGGGAGCGGGAGCCATGCAGGAATCGCTCGGCGATCTGGAGTTCGCCCTGTCCCCGCGCGCGTTCTTTCAGCTTAATCCGCAGCAGACGGTCAAGCTGTATGAAAGCGTCAAGGTTGCAGCCGGCCTGACCGGGCGTGAAACCGTTGTGGATGCTTATTGCGGGACAGGCACCATCGGTTTATGGCTGGCTCCTTACGCCAAGGAAGTTAGGGGGATCGAGGTCATTCCGGAAGCCGTCGAAGACGCAAAACGCAATGCGGAGCGCAACAACCGGACCAACGCCTCCTTCTATGTTGGAGAAGCGGAGGAACTGCTGCCCCGCTGGGTGAAATCCGGCTTCTCCCCTGACATTATCGTTGCCGACCCGCCTCGCACCGGCCTGGACCGCAAGTTTCTGGACACGATCCTGCGTACGAAGCCCAAACGTTTCGTTTACGTATCCTGCAATCCATCCACTTTGGCCAAGGACTGCAAGGTCCTGCTGGATGGAGGATATGCGATTGAGTGGGTTCAGCCTGTCGATATGTTCCCACAGACGAGTCATGTGGAATGCTGTGCGTTGATAGTGAGAAGTAAAGGATAAACAGAAGGGTTCGAGAAGCTGTAAAAGATTCTCGAACCCTTCTGCTTTAATTTGTTAGAAAAATGGCTTAAAATGATTTTTAGCCATACAATGAGTTACATTTTATGGTAACATGGTGATAGCGGTTTGTTTTGCCGAAAATGACGGAAGGGGTGACGTATTTTGAAAAGGATGGAAAATCAAAATTGTATGCCTATGAGAGGGCTTGCCTCTTAGCGGAGTTTAGTCCTCTCATAGATAGTGGGAGGAAAACAACAAAATGATGAAGTTAGGTAACATGGTTAAAGGTTTGGCTTCGGATGCCGTTGCCAAAAATCTTATTCAAAATTGGGAATATGACGAAGGTTCATTGAAATTCTGGCGTGCCAGTTCAAACTTCGTCTATGCTTTTGAGAAAAACCAGGAGAAATATTTTTTACGATTCAGCTTTGATCAAGAGAGTGCAATCGAACAAATTAAAGCCGAGCTTGAATTCATGGAATATTTGAAATCGAATCATTACCCTTGTGTTTCTCCTATTCTTTCAGTAAATGGTAACTATATTGAGACAGTACAGAACTCAGAAGGAACGTATTTTGCAGTTGTGTTTAGTTCAGCCAAAGGCATCACATTGGATGAGAACATAACCGAGGTGCAATGTGAGGACTGGGGAAGATCACTTGCTTCCTTGCATCAATTATCGAAAGTGTACGAGCCTTCCGATACGAAAAGATCGAACTGGCAGGATATACTACGAAAAATTGATGCTATGTTACAAAGATACCCGGATGAACAAGAAGCAATTGAAGAACTTGGTAGATTAACTGAGTGGCTTCAAACATTTCCGATTTCAAACAGTAATTATGGATTAATCCACTATGATTTTCAACTGGACAACATATTTTATAAATCGAATAATCGTTCATTTAGCGTTATTGATTTCGATGATGCTGTTTATAGCTGGTATGCTCACGACATTATAACGGCTCTCGATGATTTTCTGGGCGATGATATGAACTTGGATAATCCTCAAGTGAAGTCGTTTCTAAAAGGTTACTGTTCAGTAATTCCGCTGAGCAATGAGGACATTAACCAGTTTCCGTACTTTCAAAGATTCATGAAGTTGTATAGGTTTTCGAATTTGTTATGGTCGTTGGAAGGTTCTGAAATCACAGATGCGCCCAAATGGCTTAATGATATAAAGTTAAAGCTCGCTCGCGTTAGAGATGAATTTAGGCAGGGATTTCGAGAGCAACATTGAGTGAATAATAAACAAGATCCACCAGGCGTAATGCAAGGTGGATTTTGTTTTTTGGAATCATTGATTCGCTTGAATGAACATACGTCCGTGGATTGAAATTCACACCCATCGTGTTATAATAAGGGCAGAAACAGCGTATAATGCAAAGAGAGCCGTGCGCTAACACGACTCTCCTAGCAATAGCCGCTTTTAAGGGCGGTTGGCTTAACAAGAGGACATACGATCAAGCAGACCGCGACCTTTGCATGGGGGGCGGTCTACTTGTTTTTATTGGACAGCAGCGCTACAATCAGCGAACCAAAGGTAAGCATCAGCATAACCGCTTCAAACACTGTCACAAGGCATCACCTCCCTTCCGGGAGATTAGCCGACCGCCTATATCAGCCTTTCTATTGCTTTTGCAATTATATCATGCAGGGAGAGTTTTAGGAATATACTGGCACCAGTAAACCCACATTCTGCACCGCCATAATGGTCAATACCTCCATCCAGTTCCAGCATATTTCACTAATGATTCCACCAAAAATTTGACCATCCGCGTTTTTTTAAAACAGATTCACCTCTTGATACCTACCTTCTAAACCATCAGGGAAATACATTAAATTAAACTCAACCATCTTGTTTCTTATGTAGTCTTTGTCAGCATTAATAACTTACCATACCGGGCTGGAAATGAAAGACCAGAAGAGGATTTGCTGCAAGTAATGTATGTTTTTTTCTGATTGGAGCCAGATTGTTAACAAAGCGCCGACAAAAATGGACGAACTCACTCTGGCTGTCTTCGACGATACTTGCGGCAACCTGATTCAGATTGTGCAGCAGTAATAGCAAAAAGGGAGAGCTAACCTAGGGGCTAACCTCCCTCTTTTTAGTTTTGAGATGCTATCGTACTATATCATGTTTTTTATACCTGCCGAGCGTTCACCTGTAATCCGAACCTTATCGAATACGGTCACAGGGATCATCCCTCTGCTTGTTTGGTCCGGTAACCCGGTGCGTTGCCGCCCTGCTTGGCCTTCTGCTTCACATTTGTGCCGATCACTCCTGCGATGATGAGTGCAGAACCGATGAGATGGTAAATGGTCACGGTCTCTCCGAGCATCAATGCTCCGGCTGCAATGGAGATGACGGTGGACAGATTGGAAAAGACGCTGATCTTGGAAGCTTCAAGCCTGGACAGCGCATAGCTGGACGAGAAAGCTGTCACCAGCGATGCCAATATGCCGAGATAAACGATGGACCAGACAAAATCCGTGTGCGCCAGCGGCGCGAAGATTTGGTTCATCGTGCCGTCGGCCGCATGACCAACGAGCGACACGGCCCAAAAGGTGACACATCCGATTGCCATCATAGAGCTGGTGACTTCGGTAGGTGTGAATGTGCGAAGCAAAAAACGCGAAAGGACGACATAGCCCGCAGATGCGAGACATGACAGGATAAGCAGCAATATACCCGCTGCGTTTGCAAGCTCAATGCCACTACCCTGCATGACAAAGATCAATACCACGCCGAAGACGGATAACAGGATCGACAGCTTCTGCCGCAGTGTCGTGGATTCCTTCAAAAAGATCCCTGCCAGTAAGGCGGTAAGGATCGGTGTCACCGCAAAAATGATACCACCTTCGGCAGATGAAGCATGCTGCAGTCCAAATGTCTGCAAGGTAAAGAAACCAAGCGGATACATAAAGGCTAACAGAAGCAGTCTCGGCCATGGTTTGCCCTTGAGCGAAATGCGAAACACGCCAGTGGCCACCAGTATAACAATCGCCGCGAATGACAAGGTAAAACGCAGAGCCAAGGTATCGATGGGATCGGCGTACATGAGGGCGACTTTCGTAAACATAAAAGATAATCCAAGAATGAACGCATAGACTAGAACGGCCAAATAGGCATAAAAGCGACCGCGTTGCAATTGAGATTGCATAGATGTTTTCCTCCTTTGACGAATGTAGGACCGAATCTGTACTTGAATCGTAAGGCTTCCCCTTTCATGCCACAATGTGAAAAATCCGAAACTGTACCGATACAGTTTCGGACAGCGCTTATGGTACTTGGACGTTTTTTTCGGTATAGTGGGGTCTAAGAAGAACTTCGGGCACGTATTGAGGCATAAGGAGCGAGGAGGTCATGAAAAAGTATTCGGCAATCCTGGCGGATTTTGAACAAAAGCGGGCTGCAGGCGAGCTTCGTCCGGGCCAGAAGCTGCCCTCCGTTCGTCAGGCGGCGGAAATGTACGGCTGCAGCATCAGCACGGTGACGAGGGCTTATGCGGAGCTTGAGAAACGTCATGCGATCTATTCGATTCCACAGAGCGGTTATTATATGGTGGAGGACGAAGAGCAAGAGGCCGAGCTGGATGATGGAGTGATCGATTTTGCATCCTCCTCTCCCGATCTGAATGTATTTCCTTACCGGGATTTTCAGCATTGCTTGAACAAGGCCATCGACACATACAAATACCATTTGTTCACCTACGGGGACCCAAAAGGGCTGAGCGCTCTGCGCGAAACGCTCGTTAAGCATCTCGCCGATGATCAGGTGTTCGCCAAGACCCAACAGATCGCGGTGACGCCAGGCATCCAGCAGGCACTTCATACGTTAGCGAAGATGCCGTTCCCGAACGGCAGGTCGGTAATCCTGGTGGAACAGCCGAGCTATAATTTGTATTTGAAGTTCCTTGAGGCGGAGAATCTGCCGGTGCAGAGCATTGCGCGTACCGCAGACGGCATTGATTTGCAACGGTTAGAGGAGCTATTTTGCAACGGGGATATCAAATGCTTTTATACGATGTCGAGGCATCATAATCCGCTGGGCACCTCCTATGGAGTCCAGGAGAAAAAGACGATTGCGCGGCTGGCGGCCAAGTACGATGTGTATGTGCTGGAAGACGACTATATGGGAGATCTCGGAGACAGGCGGGGTTTTGAGCCCCTATTTGCTTATGACCAGAGCAGGCATGTGGTGTATTTGAAAAGTTTCTCGAAAATCATCTTCCCCGGGCTGCGGATCGGTGCCGTGGTACTGCCTGAGCCGCTTTTAGACAGGTTTCATACATACAATCAGCAAGGCGGGGCTGCCCTCCTGTCACAAGCGGCGCTGGATATCTACATCAAAAACGGCATGTACGAAAGGCACAGAGAAAAGATCTATCGGCAGTATGAAGCGAGGGTTGAGACCTTGCACGATGCGGTAAAAATGTATAACGATGCAGGGCTGCTTGAAGTGGCGGATGTCCGTTCAGGCATTTATACACAATTCAAAATTCCGCAGGCAGTCAATCTTGAGCGGGTAGTGGATCAACTCAAGAGACGGGGCGTGCTTGTAGGCAGCGGGAGGCTGTTCTACCTGTCAACCTATCTGCAACGGGAGAAGTTTTTGCGAATCAGCATCTCCCGCGCCCGGCCGGAGCAGATTCATGAGGGCGTGAAAGCTGTCATCGAAGAAGTAAAACGTGGAATGAATGCGTAGTTTAAGGGCATACCCCTCCGCTCCTTTTTTGTTGTTGAATTTCTCCATATACTTCGAAATCTTGCTTTTTATAAAAATCTAAGGCTTGAAAGCTCAATGTATCCAGTTTGATGAAATCGCACGCTTTCTATTCCACCAAAAATCTGGCCATCAGCATTTTTTAAATACAGATTTACCTCTTGATAATCATAGGAGTGTGAAGGAATGATTAAAGCCGTACTTTTTGATTTGGACGGAACTTTATTGGATCGGGATGCTTCTTTGAAAGGATTCATTGATGCTCAGTATAATCGATTGCATACTTTTTTAGGTCATATTGCAAAGAAAGATTTTAAAGCAAGATTTGTTGCGTTGGATGCACGTGGTTATGTATGGAAAGACAAAGTTTATCGCCAATTGATTGACGAATTTGAAATCAAAGGTATGACATGGGAAGAATTACTTGATGATTATGTAACTCAATTTAGTCACAACTGTATTCCGTTCCCTAACATGATTGAGTTGTTAGAATATCTTCAAAATCAAAAAATTCTATTAGGAATGATATCGAACGGATCTGCTGCTTTGCAATACAGCAATATACAGGCCCTTGGAATTGAAAAATATTTCGCAACGATTCTTATCTCGGAAAAAGAAGGAATCAAAAAACCGGACGCACAAATTTTTATGAAATCCATGGAAAACCTTGCAGTAAAACCGACAGAGAGCATTTATGTTGGAGACCATCCGGTAAATGATGTTCAAGCCTCCCGGAATGTTGGAATGACTGCCATTTGGAAAAAAGATATATTTTGGGATGCTCCTGTGCAGGCTGATTTTATCATTGAAGATTTGGCTGAACTTAAACCGATCATTGAACAGCTTCAAATTGGCAATCATTAACGCACATTAGCCTGATGTAGGGAGCGCGAATACTGCCACATCATGCCACGCTTTCTCCTATGTAAACTATGCAAATGCAGTTATATTTTATTGCGTAAAAACCGGCCGATGACATGAATATAGATCTCTATCAATAATGGACACTTTAAACCGACGCCTTTTCTAAGTTAATATCAGGAGTGTGGTGGTTATAATGAAAGATACAGTTTATCGCCAATGGATTGGCGAGTTTGAGATTTCACGTGTAAGCAGATTTTATCATTCATGATTTGCTTGAACTGGGACATATAGTTCTGGCTGAGGAATGTTTTTTTATTGCGAAGGAGGAGCTAACATGACAAAGAGCAATGAAACCAGTAACATAAAGGAAATATTACCCGAACAACGTGAAGAACTGCTCGGAACATTAAAAACCCGGTTTGAGAAAAACATGAATCGCCATAAAGACATTGAATGGACTAAAGTTCAAGCCAAGCTCGAAGCTAACCCTGAAAAACTATGGTCACTCAATGAAATGGAAATAACCGGCGGTGAACCGGATGTTGTGGGTCATGATGAAAAGACGGGTGAATACATTTTCTACGATTGTTCAGCAGAAAGTCCTAAAGGCCGCAGAAGTGTTTGTTACGACCGTGAAGCACTGGAGTCCAGGAAAGCGCATAAACCAGAAAATACCGCTATCGATATGGCTGCTGCCATGGGCATTGAGCTTTTAACGGAAGAACAATACCGGGAACTGCAGAAGCTTGGAAATTTCGATATGAAAACATCAAGCTGGGTGAAAACATCTGCGAATATCAGAAAACTCGGCGGGGCCCTCTTTTGTGATCGCCGCTACGACACCGTCTTTGTGTACCACAATGGAGCCGACTCCTACTATGGTGCAAGGGGTTTCCGTGGCTCGCTAAGCGTCTGATTATTGAAGGGAGAAAAAGATGAATACAAGTTCTTTTCATTCATTGGAAGGTGAAAACATCTGCTTTAAATCACTAAGCTCAAATGATGTTAAAGAGATACATAGCTATGCTTCTGATGAGGATGTGTCATGTTTTATCAGTTGGAATTTAATGAATACCTTCCAGGCAGTGATAGGGACTGCTATGATTTTCAATTTTGACAAAGAAGCCAGTCATGCCGAGATTGGTTATGTGCTGCATAAAGAACATTGGGCAAGGGTTATGGCACAGAAGCCGTTGGTTTAATGAGTGAATTCGCATTTGCGTCCCTTCAGCTCCACAAACTGTATGCCAGTGTAGTAGATGCGAATAAACGTTTAATCTTTATGAATAATGATAGGTTAAACCTTTAAGCAGAGAGTAACATGCATTTATTCCCAGCGTCGAGCTCATTTATTTGTCGGCCTTGATCCACTTGAGCAGTTGACAGAGTATCGCCCACAACGCACAAAGCCGGTTGCGCTTAAAATCAGGCAACCGGCTTCTAATTGAGTCGTGATGTTTTATAAAGCCCTATATAGAGCACGCTTTAAAGCCGCGTGATATTCTTTTATCACTCGCTGGCTGATCTCCGCAGAAGGAAAGTATTCTTCGAAACCATGAAAACATCCAGGGTATAAATGAAATTCTGTTGGCACACCGGCCTGCGTTAGCCTCAGAACATAGTCGATGGTTTCATCGCGAAATGGATCCAGGTCACCGACACAGGTGTACGTAGGTGGAAGCCCTGACAAATCGGTTGCACGTGCCGGAGCGGCATATTGAGATACTTCACCTCCATCCCCTAGATACATTTCCCATCCCAATTGGTTTTTTGCTCTGCTCCACACTCTGTCATCCGTTATTTCATGGCTGGACTTGGTCATGTGCCGATCATCAAGCATCGGATAGAGGGGCATTTGGAACAGGATCGAAGGGCCATTTCGATCTCTTGCCAAAAGAGAGACGGCAGCCGTTAATCCACCGCCGGCACTGGGGCCAACCACTGCGATTCTGGATGAATCGCTCCCCAGTTCTTCAGCGTTTTCGGAGAACCACTGGAGTGCAGCGTAGCAGTCCTCGAGCGGAGCCGGAAAAGGATGCTCCGGAGCCAGCCGATAATCCACGGAAACGATGACACATTCGAGTTCCGATGCCATCTGCTGCAAGGCAGGATCCATCATATCCGCGGAACCAAGAATATAACCGCCACCATGAATATAGAGAACTCCCGGTAGTGGCCCATTCTTTACTCGCGGTTCGTACATCTTGATCCGAACATCCGGATCCCCTGCTGCGCCCGGAACATATCTTTCTGAGGTCAGAACGGCATCATTAACGGGCAGAGATGCTGTCATACCGGCAACAAACTCTTGCATCTCTTTCCTTTTGGCCGCTAAATTCTCTCGAGTGTAAACAACCTCCGGTAAAACGGAAAACATATTTTTAAGTTCCGGGTGTAATCTTTCTTCCATTCTCCAACCATCCTTTGTGAAGCAGAATCATAAATCGTCATTGAATGTCATCCCTGTCTATTTTGCCACGCCGTTTGCCCTAGCAAGTCGCGCATGGTCGCCATGTACTTTTCTTCCGAATGGGACCACCTCAGTTTAGCCGTTTCCTCTGCGTCCGGACCTGCGAGATAGCGCAGCCGGGCAGACGGATCGCATGCAGCGGCGTATATCTGATCTGCAACCTCGTTCTCATCCGCACTATCAAACGGATAGTTCATCATAGAGTTCATCATATGATCAAAATAAGGCTTGTACGCTTGTGGAATGGATACGGCTTGGGCGGCGGCCATGGTGTTCGACGTGAAATTCGTGGTTCGCATGGCTCCGGGTTCCACAAGTTTGACGGAGATATTTTGCGATTCCAGCTCGTACGACAATGATTCCGATAGCCCCTCGATGGCATGCTTGGTCGCGACATAGACCGCCAGCAGTGGGTTGGATGCAAAACCCACGTTCGAAGTGATATTGACGATGGTTCCACCCCGTTGCTCACGAAAATAAGGGGTAATCGCCTGGATGACGTTCATGACACCGAAAACATTGGTCTCGAAAATTCCGCGGATCACATTCATGGGTGTAGCTTCAAATATCGAGAGGATGCTGACTCCGGCGTTGTTCACGACGGCGTCGATCCGGCCGAACCTATCAACCCCTGCCGCAATCGCCGCCTCGATCGTGGCGGGCTTAGTAACATCAAGTGCAGTTACGAAAATCCGTTCGGGATTTTCCTCTGCCAAGCGCTGGTCCGGTTTGCGCATCGTCGCAACCACGTTCCATCCTTCATAAGCGAACTTCTTCGCTGCCGTATTTCCCAATCCGGTCGAACTCCCGGTGATCAACACCGTTTTGGTCATTGAAGACCCTCCTCTTTATCCTTTTGTTATTTCTCCCTTAGCTTACAAGGCTAAAGCCGCTCTAAGTCAAATCCAAAACATGGTCCCTTATGGACAAGGGATGTATGGACTGGAAGCAAGCTCGGATTGTAAAATAGATGAAAGTAACTCTAACAAGTAAGAGGCGGTGAAAATGCTTATGGCTTATACGATGAAGGAAGTTGTGAATAAAACGGGCATTACCGCGTATACTTTGCGTTTTTATGAGAAGGAAGGCGTATTGCCGGCTGTTGACCGGGATGTTAATGGGGTACGCAAATTCAGCGACCATTACGTCGATTGCGTTGAGATGGTACAAGCCCTTCGTTCGACAGGTTTGCCCCTGGCCGAAATCAAACAATATGTTGAACTATACAAGAGCGGAGATCGGACACTGCCCCTAAGAAAAACGATGCTGTCCAACCAAAAAAGCAAAGTAGAGGAACAAATCGTACGGCTGATGAAAACGCTGGAAAAGCTCAATTACAAACTGGCGTTAATCGATGCCCAAGAAAACAAATTTGAACGGCTGCCCTGATCGGAGGAAGGTAGTATCTGTCACCTTCCTCTTTACAGTAACTCCCTTGCTGCCAGCCGAGACTGCACCTGGATCGGCTACACTTAGTTGGACAATAAAAATAAGGGCTTGTAGAATAAACCTATCATGTTAAGGAGCGGATCTCTACAATGCCAAAACAACAACGACGTACCTTCACCTCAGAATTTAAAAAGCAAATGGTGCAACTCTATGAAAACGGGAAATCCAGAGCAGCGATTGTGGAGGAATACGACCTCACAGCCTCAGCTTTAGATCGCTGGATCAAGCAAGCTCAGACGTCCGGCTCCTTCAAGGAGAAAGACAATCGTTCTTCCGATGAAAACGAGCTGATGGCTTTGCGAAAAGAGAACCAGCGTTTGAAGATGGAGGTCGATATTTTAAAGCAAGCCGCGCTGATCATGGGACGAAAGTAGCTATCATCCAGAGCAATCGTGATAAATACTCGGTATCAGCAATGTGCGACGTCCTGCAAATGGCAAGAAGTACGTTCTACTATGAAGCTACAGAAAGGGCCCATGAAGACGATCTTACTGAAGCCATTGTGGATATCTTTCACAAGAATCGAAAAGCTTACGGCACCCGCAAGATCAAAGTCAAGCTCCACGAACGTGGGCTCGTCGTGTCCAGACGCCGTATTGGCCGAATCATGAAAGAACAGGGACTGGTTTCCACGTACACGGTGGCGCAATACAAGTCGCATAAAGCCGTATGCAACGAAGAAGCTACAGCCAATATCCTGAATCGTGAATTTGACCAAATCGAGACCAAACGCTTCGTCGTCAGCGACCTGACCTATGTGAAGGTTCAGCACCAGTGGCACTACATTTGCGTACTCGTTGATCTGTTCAATCGAGAGATTATTGGTCATAGCGCAGGTCCGAACAAGGACGCTGCTCTGATTTCACGCGCCTTTGCTACCGTACAGGGGGATCTGCGTCAAATTCAGTGGTTTCATACCGACCGTGGCAGTGAATTTAAAAATGAAAAGATGGATGAGCTTCTGGAAACCTTTGAGATCGGTCGTTCTCTGAGCATGAAAGGCTGTCCCTATGACAACGCCGTAGCAGAAGCCACCTACAAGGTGATGAAAACCGAGTTCGTCAACCAGCAGGAACTTCAGAACCTTCGTCGTTTGGAGATCGAACTATACGATTACGTCAACTGGTTTAATAAGCATCGCATTCACGGAACACTGGGATACATGACACCTGTGCAGTACCGCCAAGAGGCCCTTAAAAAAGCTGTCTGATTTACTGTTGACAATCCAAAAAGCTATCCTTCAAAAAGCGAAACTATTGAGAAAAAAGAGGGTCTCCCCCTCTTTTTTTGCGTTTCAATCCCTCCGTCCCCACCTTCCACCCTATGGGGCGCATCGCGATCGCAACCTCGGATGCCAGAGCAGTGCCTACCTTACCTTTGACTGTACATAATTTCTGATTGTTGTTTTGTGGAAGCGATAGAAACTTTAAATTGATGTATTGAATTTTTCAAATATACATTGTCCGGGTGTTAGCCTATTATAGCAGATATAAATTACAGTAATCCAAGTCGTTTAGACGGGATTTGTTTTTTAGCTGGAGAAAGGGGAGAAACAGCATGGCTCAAAATCGATATCTCAAATTGGGAACCTTCCTGCAAGGCGTTGGTTCCAGCATGTCCTTGTGGAGACATCCCGAGTTGGAGGCGGATGCCAGCATTCGCTTCCCGCTTTATGTGGATCTGGCCCGGAAAGCGGAAGCCGGTAAATTTGATTTTGTGTTTATTGCGGATGGGCTCCATATTAACGAAAATTCCATTCCCCATTTTCTTAACCGGTTTGAACCGCTCACTTTGCTGTCCGCACTGGCCGCCGCGACTTCGCGCATCGGACTTGTCGGAACATTGTCGACCTCCTACAGTGAGCCTTTTACGGTGGCACGCCAGTTTTCCTCGCTTGACCATATCAGCGGCGGGCGCGCCGGCTGGAATGTAGTCACCTCTCCATCCGACGGCGCTGCCGCCAATTTCAATAAAGGCAAACATCCGGCCCATGCCGAGCGTTACCGGATCGCTGAGGAATATCTGGAGGTTACGACAGGACTGTGGGATTCGTGGGAGGACGATGCGTTTATCCGGGACAAAACGAGCGGCGTATTTTTTGATCCGGCCAAACTTCACCGGCTTAACCATAAAGGTGAATTTTTCTCCGTACAGGGCCCCTTGAATATTGCCCGTTCCAAACAGGGACGTCCGATTATTTTTCAGGCAGGCTCGTCCGATGCGGGACGTAATCTGGCGGCCAAAACGGCGGATGCCGTATTTACCGGACAGGAGACACTGGAGGAAGCACGCGCCTTTTATAAAGATGTCAAGACAAGAGCGCGGGCTTTCGGCCGTTCTCCGGAAGAGTTGCTAATCTTTCCTGGAATATCCGTCATTGTGGGCCGGACGGCAGAGGAAGCGGAGCGCAAATATGAGGAGATTGCGGGGCTGGGGTCCATTCAAGACGCCCTAACTTACTTAAGCCGTTTCTTCGACTATCATGACTTTACACAATATCCGCTGGATGAACCGTTCCCCGAGCTGGGTGACTTCGGATCAAACGGATTCCGCAGCACGACTGACAAAATCAAAAAAGACGCAAAAGAGCTCCATTTGACCTTACGACAAGTAGCTCTGCGGGCTTCGACACCAAGAACGGCGTTTACCGGAACACCGGAGCATATCGCGGATCAGCTTGAGGAATGGTTTCGGGAGGAAGCAGCTGACGGCTTTATTATCGGGTCAGGTGTGCCAGGAGGCTTCCATGATTTCGTGGATCAGGTGGTCCCGCTTCTTCAGCAGCGTGGGCTGTACCGTAACGAGTACGAAGAGGATACGCTGCGCGGACATCTGGGGCTGCCCTATCCAGAGAACCGTTACACCAAACAGAAGATCACAAATTGACCTACTCTCGACACAGGGGGATCAGAACAAATGAAATTATCCAAACAGCATCGATATGTGACGGCTTTGACTCTGACGGTTTCATTGCTCTTGTCCGCCTGCTCCGGCGGCAGCGGGGAGAATACGGCTGCCGGAGCGGATCAGGTTGCTTCAGGTCAGACGACCGCAGGCGGGGAGCTGACCTATGCGCTGGCAACTTCACCCGATACGCTGGCCCCGCAGCAAAGCGGTTTGGCCGTAGCCACACGTGTATACCGGACCATGTTCGATAATCTGGTGGTCAAACTGCCGGACAATACGATTAAGCCTTGGCTCGCAACGGAATGGAGCATATCCGACGATCACAAAAGCTATACGTTCAAGCTGCGCAAAGGCGTTAAATTCCATGATGGCACACCGTTTA
Organism: Paenibacillus enshidis; assembly: GCF_042136365.1. Taxonomy (NCBI): domain Bacteria; kingdom Bacillati; phylum Bacillota; class Bacilli; order Caryophanales; family Paenibacillaceae; genus Paenibacillus; species Paenibacillus enshidis. The sequence continues at coordinate 23,911 of NZ_JBHHMI010000006.1, forward strand.
ATGCAGAGGCCGTGAAGTTCACCTTTGACCGCATCCTCGATCCGAATGTGAAGGTAGGCAATGCCGCCGCCCAAATCAGTCCTTACGAATCCTCCGAAGTGATCGACGAATATACGATCAAGCTGAATCTGTCCCAGCCATCCAGGGCTTTCCTGGGCAACCTGAGCCAGGGCCCGTTAAGCATTATATCGCCAACGGCGGTCAAGCAATACGGGGATGAGTTCGGCAAGCATCCGGTTGGAACCGGGCCGTTCAAGTTCGTAAAATGGGAGGAAAACTCCGAGATCACCGTGGAACGTAATCCGGAATACAATTGGGCCCCGGAAACAGTGGATAATCAAGGCGCCTCTTATTTGGATAAAATCACGTTCAAAATTGTTCCCGAGGAAGCGACGCGCATCGGCAGTGTACAAAGCGGACAGGTGCTTGCTGCCGAAACAGTTCCTCCGCAAAACGTGCTGGCCTTAAAAAACGATCCGAATTTTCAAATTTTGGAGACCGATACCATTGGTTTACCTTACACCTTGTTCATCAACCGGGAGCATAAGCCCTGGAATGAGCTGAAAGCAAGGCAGGCGCTGCAGTACGGCATCGATGTGGGCGCCATCGTGAAAACCTTGTATTTAGGCACCTATAACCAGGCCTGGTCTGCTTTGACGCCTGGCGTATTTGGCTATGATGAGTCGCTGGAAAATTCCATCCAGCCTGATCAGGCCAAAGCGGCGGCTTTGCTGGATGAGCTCGGCTGGAAGCCGGGTGCGGACGGGATCCGGGAGAAGGACGGCAAAAAGCTGACGCTTCATTATGTAGATGGTTCGCCAAACCGTGAGAAACGCAATGATATTGCGGTCATGATCCAGCAGCAGTTAAAGAAAATCGGCATTGATGTCCAGGTGGAAATTACGAAAGATGTAGCGACAGTCATCTATCAGAACCAGGATTATGACTTGTACGGCAACAGCCAGGTTAACGGCGATCCAAACGCCCTTTATGCGTTCTATCATACGCCCGCCGCAGGCGCCGCTACGTTGTCTAAGCTTTCTGATCCGCAGGTGGATCAATGGCTTGAGCAGGGTGCGGTAGAGACGGATGACGCCAAACGTGCCGAATTGTACAAAAAAGTGCAGCAGTACATTAAAGATCAGGCTGTAATTATACCGATCTACGTATTCCCTTACACTGTAGCCGCCGCCAAATCGGTCCAGAATTTGAAGTTTGATGTGCTCGGATATCCGATATTCAACGATGTAAAGCTGCAACATTAGTCGGGGCAAAAATGTAAACGAGGAGGTATCAGCATCATGACCAGAATGATTGCGGGCAGGCTGGCCAGCTCGCTGCTGGTGGTTTTCGGCTCGGCAGTCCTCGTATTTTGCATCCTTTACTTGCTGCCGGGGGACCCAACCAATACGATTCTGGACCCGTCCACGGCCACGCCGGAAATGATTAATCAACTGCGCCACCAGCTTGGTGTCGACCGTCCCTTATACGTTCAGCTGCTCGATTATTTCGGGGACCTGCTGCGCGGGGATTTTGGCAGATCGCTGCTGGATTCCAGCCCGGTCCTGCCTAAAATTGTGGCCAGCTTCCCCCCCACGCTGGCGCTGACGGCCGCAAGCATGGCCATTTCGGTCATTGTCGGCATCCTGCTGGGCGTGCTCTCAGCCATTCACCGCAACGGATGGATCGACATTTTTGCCCGCCTGGTAGGCTTGTTCGGCATTTCGATGCCGACCTTCTGGTCCGGTATTCTGCTGCTGCTGATCTTTTCCGTTCATCTGGGCTGGTTTCCCGCGATGGGCTCGGACGGCTGGAAAACACTTGTGCTTCCCTCCATCACCTTGGGCATTATCGGTTCCGGCTTTATCGTGCGCCTCGTCCGGAACAGCATGCTGGAAGTGATGAACGAGCCTTATATCGTCACTTTGCGCGCCAAAGGCATCGTCGAGAGAACGGTTATGTACCGCCATGCTCTCCGCAATGCGCTGATTCCGGCGATCACGATGATCGGCATGCTGGTCGGCGAAATGCTGGCTGGCACGGTCGTCATCGAAACGGTGTTTTCCAGGCAGGGAATCGGACGCATCCTTGCAGATGCGATTATGGCCAAGGATCTGCCGGTCGTGCAAGGAGTCATCTTTTTCTCGGCGATGATTTACGTCACGGTGAATTTGCTGGTGGATCTTTCGTACACGCTGATTGATCCGCGATTGCGCAGGTCTCTGTAAAGAAGGCGGCTCTTAAGTTGGCGGCTGCCCTGGCCGGTATGCGCAACTTCAAGCATCTTCAAACGGAAGGAGGTTTCATGGAAAATGAGAGACACCGCCATAGACAAAAAGCTCTGGAGAACCGCCAGCGGAAGAGTTCAGCCTTTTCCGCCCTTCCGGCGCGTAAATATCGCCAACCTGTTTGTGCTTTTCGCTGGCGTGATTATTTTGTTCATGCTGGCCTGCGCGCTGGTGCCCCAGTGGATTGCCCCCTATCCTCCTACAGAGATGCAGACAGACAGCATTCTGCAGCCCCCGAGCAGCAAGCATTGGTTCGGTACGGACTATTTCGGGCGGGATGTGTTCAGCCTTGTCGTATACGGCAGCCGGGATTCACTGTTTATCGGTCTGATGTCCGTCGTTGTGGGAGGACTGGCCGGAAGCGCGCTTGGTTCTCTCTCGGGTTATCTGGGAGGCAAGTGGGATCTGGTTTTGATGCGTTTCATCGATATCCTCATGACAATTCCCGGCATCCTGCTGGCGCTGGCTATTGCTGCCGCATTGGGGCCGGGACTGCTCAATATCGTGCTGGCCGTAGCCGTGGCGGGCATTCCCAATTACGCCCGGGTCATGAGGGGACAGATCATGAGCATTAAAGGGCGTCCTTATATTACGGCGGCCATTTCCATCGGAATGACCCGCCTGGACGTCTTCCGCAAACATATATTGCCTGGTTCGCTGTCCCCGCTGCTCGTAATGGCTACCCTGGGAATCGGCAGCTCCATTTTGGCAGGAGCGGGGTTAAGCTTCCTTGGACTCGGGCTGCTGAAGGAAACTCCCGATTGGGGAGCTCTATTATCTCAAGGCAGAGGCTACCTGACCGTAGCCTGGTGGATCTGCACCTTCCCCGGTCTTGCCATCACCTTATTTGTGTTATCCGTCAATCTGATCGGCGACCGGCTGCGCGACCATTTAGACCCGAAGAAAGCCAAAAGCTGAGCTAATAAAGGAGGGCAAGCGTTGAGACCACTACTGGAAATCGAGCATCTGTCCGTTGAATTTCCCGCCCAACCCGAACCCTTACAGGTCCTGCACGATATCTCCCTGACGATTGCGCCGCAGGAGACGATTTGCCTTGTGGGCGAATCCGGCAGCGGAAAAACGGTGACCTCGAAAGCCGTGATGCGGTTGACCGATTTCGAACACGGCCAGATCACCAGCGGTCGGATTCGCCTGAACGGGATGGATTTAACCCAGGCGACTCCCAGAGAGCTGCGTCTGTTGAGGGGCAAAAAGATGGCGATGATCTTTCAGGAGCCGATGTCCGCGTTTGATCCGGTATACACAATCGGCCATCAAATCACGCAGACCATTCTTGCCCATGACCGCACCAAAACACGTGCGAAAGCCAGGAAGCGTGTTATATATCTGTTGTCACGCGTGGGTATTCCCGAACCCGAGCTGCGGATGAAGCAATATCCCGGCGAATTGTCCGGGGGCATGCTGCAGCGTGCCATGATCGCTATGGCCTTGTCCTGCGGACCCGAGCTGTTAATCGCGGATGAACCGACGACCGCGTTGGATGTCACTATCCAGGCCCAGATTTTGGGCCTGCTGCAGGAGCTGAAGCAGGATTTCAATATGTCGATTCTGCTGATCACGCATGATTTGGGGGTGGCGGCACAAATCGCCGACCGGATTGTCGTGATGTATGCGGGCCGGGTCGTCGAGCAGGCAGCGGCGGCCGAACTGTTCAGCCGGCCGCTCCATCCGTACAGCCAGGGGCTGCTACAGTCCGTGGCAACACTGGACACGGAAAAGGGTACCAGGCTGCCGTCCATCGCAGGCTCGATTCCGGCGCTGACGGACCTGCCGTCAGGCTGCCTTTTTCACCCGCGCTGCCCCTTCGCTACGGATCGCTGCGCACAGGAGGCGCCTCCGCTCGAACACAAAGACGGACGGGACGTCGCCTGCTGGCATGCCGAACGTTTGGAACGTTTGATACCCTCCGGTAAATTCGCAGGGCAGGCAGCGCCTGTCACCGGCGATGCTGCCGCTCCTGCTTATGATTCCCCCTCCCGCCCGACGGACGCTCCGGAGCTGTTTCAGATTAGCAGGCTCAGCAAATATTACCCGGTAAGAGGCGGACGGTTGGGTCGCCGCTCTTTTGTCCGCGCTGTGGACGATGTCAGCTTCTCCATCCGGCAAGGAGAAACCTTCGGCCTGGTCGGGGAATCCGGCAGCGGCAAATCAACCCTGGGACGGCTGCTGCTTCAGCTGGAGAACCAAACCTCCGGCGAGGTAAATTTTCAGGGACGGGAGCTGTCGAAGCTGCGCGCGGCGGAGCTTCGAAGTATTCGCAGGGACTTCCAGATGATTTTTCAGGACCCGTACGGTTCGCTGGATCCCCGCTGGAAGGTGGGAGATATTATCGGGGCACCACTTGAGGTACATGACAAACTAAGCGGAAAGGAGAAACGGCTCAGAGTCGGGGAGCTGCTGGAATCGGTGGGGCTGTCAGCCTCCGCCACGGACCGTTTCCCGCATGAATTCTCGGGCGGACAGCGGCAACGGATCGGTATTGCACGGGCAATTGCGCTGCGTCCCCGCTTTATATTAGCCGACGAAGCGGTATCGGCGCTGGACGTATCCGTGCAGGCGCAAATCGTCAACCTTCTGCTTGAGCTTCAGGAGAAGCTGGGGCTGACCTATTTGTTTATCGCTCATGGCTTGCAGATTGTCCGGCATATTTCAGACAGGATCGGCGTAATGTATTTGGGCAAGCTGGTGGAAATCGCGCCTGCTCATGAGCTGTTCGCGAGCCCCGCCCATCCATACACCCGGGCCTTGATCGAATCCATTCCTCATATGGCCCCAGGACAACAGTTCATGGCGAACGGTATACAAGGGGAAATCCCTTCACCCGCCCGCCCACCGTCCGGTTGCCGCTTTCATACACGCTGCCCTTTTGCCACAGCCAAATGCCGTGCGGAACAACCCGAGCTTGTTTCGGGGGGCCATGACCGTTTCGTTGCCTGTCATTATCCTTTATAGTTACCTGAACTAATCCATGATCCATACCAGGAGGACAAAGTTATGTATGAAGCTTTTGCAGCCAGGTTGGCTGAACATGAACAGCAGTTGATTGAATGGCGCAGATATTTGCACCGGAACCCGGAGCTTTCTTTTCAGGAAAAAAACACGGCCCGCTTCATTGCGAAGCAGCTTCAATCCTTCGGCATTGAAGTCCGGACCGATGTTGGCGGCAATGGTGTACTGGGCTTGATCCGTGGCGGCAGCCCGGGACCGCGCATCGCTTTCCGTGCGGATTTTGACGCTTTGCCCATCCAGGATGAGAAGGATGTTCCTTACAAATCGGAGGTGCCTGGCGTGATGCATGCCTGCGGCCATGACGGTCATACGGCTGTTTTGCTTGGTGTTGCGCGTGTGCTGCAGGAGTTTCGTGAGACGCTTCATGGAGAGCTGGTGCTAATCTTCCAGCATGCTGAAGAAAAACCGCCGGGCGGCGCCAAGTTTATGATCGAAGACGGCTGCCTCGAAGGGGTGGACGCGGTTTACGGCATCCATTTGTCTTCCGAGTACCCTCTCGGCAGACTGGGGCTGAGGTCTGGTCCAGCAATGGCTGCCGTCGATGCCTTTACGATTGAAGTTCACGGCAAAGGCGGACATGGGGCCAGACCGCACCAAACCGTGGATGCGCTGGTCATTGGCACGCAGATCGTGGGCGGGCTGCAGCAAATTGTCAGCCGCAGAGTGGATCCGCTCGAATCTGCGGTGGTGACGGTGGGACAATTCTCTTCCGGCACGGCATTTAATGTCATAGCGGACAAAGCAGAGCTGCAGGGGACGGTACGGACGTTCAGCCCGAAGATACGCAAGCAGATTGAAGAAGAACTCAGAAGTATTGTCCGGGGACTGAGCGAGGCGGGCGGCGCACGCTCTGATATTCATTATTTGAATGGATATCCCCCTCTGGTTAATCCGGAGATAGAAACGGAAAGGGTCAAAAAGCTCGTTGCAAAACATTTTGGCGAGGATGCTTTCCTTGAGCCGCCTCCGGTAATGGGAGCAGAAGATTTTGCCTATTATCTGGAACAAAGACCGGGTGCCTTCATACAGGTGGGTGCAAGAACCGAAGATGTGCGGACCCAGTATGCCCACCACCATCCGAAATTTGATTTTGACGAACGGGCGCTGTTACATGCGGGAAACACATTTCTTGCACTGGCGCTGGACTATTTAAGTTGAAGCATTCCTTCAATTCCCATGATTTTCAAATTAGGCAAAAAAGGCAGAGAACAGAAGTAAATTGTCTTGTTCTCGGCTTTTTTATCATTGTATTTCATTTCATTTGATATTTGATATTTGAAATCCACTTATGGGACAAACCTGTTTTTTTGAATTTTAAATCACACCCACTCCCCGTCTTCCGGGATGGCCACCTGGTCAATCAATCCTTCCTTCACCAGCCGTTCACGCAAATCCGCTCTTGTGGTGAGACAGTGATTGATTGCCTCCATATGCACGGCCACCACCTTGGTATATGGCGCATACTGGCATAGGCTGGCTACATCATCTTCATCCATCGTAATCGGATCACCCACATTAAACCGCGCGCCCCCGGCATTCACAACCGTTATGTCCGGCTGATGTGCATCCAATGCGTTCTGCACATCGTCGCACCAGATGGTGTCCCCGGCGATATACAGCGTCGGCTCGCCTTCCGCTTTGAATACAAAACCGGAAACGGGCCCCATCCGTTTCCCGATTTCGCCTGTGCCGTGCTGCCCGCTGGTTCGGAAGATCGTCACGTCTTTGAAGGTGATGTGCTCACTTATCTCAGATACCGAGCTGAAGCTGGCAGAAGTGATAACCGTTCTGTCCTCTGGCTGACATAGAATCGGTGTTGATTTTGGCAGCGCTGTTGCCGCCGCTGCATCCCAATGATCTGGATGCAAATGCGTGACGAGCACGGCGTCCGGATTAAGCAATCCCTCCATTACAAAAGGCAGCGGCACAAGCGGGTTGCGGCGGTCGTTCGGCGTATTAATAACCGGCGGGTTCACTCCTGCGTCACTGAACATCGGGTCAACCAGAAACTGTGTTCCTCCATATTCCAGCCACAGTGTGGCATGACGTATTAATTGAAGCTTCATTGTTCTGCACCCCTTATCTTTCGAATCATGATTCTGCTAATATTATATATAAAACAAGCGATAAGATAATCATCCTGGTGAATGGAAAAATCGCTTTCCACTTTCACGCTGAAAGGAAATTACAATGTTGAGCAATCAGATGATCGATGAAGTGGATTTGCGTATCCTGAAGCTCCTACTGGAGGACGCCTCCCAATCCTACAAAACCATCGGCCAACTCGTGCACCTGACCGGGCAGGCGGTTGGTGCCCGTGTGCGAAAAATGCAGGATCTCGGTGTGATTGAAGGAGCAACCCTGCGCTGGAACCCGGAAAAAATCGGCCAGACGGTGCACGCCTTTGTTACCGTTTTCCTAAGCTCCAATACGGCCCACCCCTCGTTTCAAGCATTCGCTGCACAAAGCGAACAGGTAGCCGAGATGCACCGTGTAAGCGGCGAAGGCTGTTACTGGCTGCGGGTGCGCGTCGCATCGCCGCTGGAGCTGAATGATTTTCTCGACAGGCTCCTGAAATATGGAAACTACAAACTAAGCATGTCGATTGGTCAATTGAAATAGAAAATAAACCGTGCGAGCCGCAGTTTCTTTAGCCAACTTTGCACGGTTGTATTGTTCTATCTGTTCCTTTGCGGAAGGCTGGAATTACCATCGCCCCGCGAATATCAGTTATCCATATATTGCTCATCTGGCTCATTTAAAGCGGCTGCCAGAATTTTCTCTGCTACAAATTCAGGCGTATCCGATGGACGGGAAGAACCTGGAGCATGCTGCGGTTGAACGCCCAGCGCGTTTTTGCCAAAATCCGTTGCGGTTGCGCGTGGATAGACGGAAATTACCCGGATATTCTCTGAGGCCAATTCGCCTCGTGCTGTATCGGAAAGCATGTTCAAAGCGGATTTGGTAGCCGCATAAGCTCCGATTCCAGGGATATTCATTTTGGTGACCACCGAACTTATATTGATGATCAGTCCTCCTCCTTGCTCTCGCATGATAGGGATCACAGCTTGCATCGCTGCTAATGGTCCCATCACGTTAAGTTCAAAGATTCTACGGAAGTCATCAGGATTGACATCAGCGATCGAGCTAACTACAGCTTGCCCTACGTTATTGATAACCACATCCAGACGGCCAAAATGCCGCGCCGTCTCCTCAATGACTCGCTGAACCTGCTTCGGATCGCTCACGTCAGCAGGCAGAGCTACAGCGTCACTTCCCTGGCTCTTCAATTCCGCAGCGAGATGATTGAGTACATCGGCAGATCGGGCGACTAATGCTAGTTTGGCACCAGCGGCGGCAAAGCGGCGTGCTGTGGCTAAGCCAATACCAGCAGATGCTCCAGTAATAAGAACGACCTTGTCACGAATTTCCATATTAAAAGCTTCCTTTCTTTGAATGAAATGTACGGTCTTTGTAATATTTTAGGTTGATACATTAACCTGTGTTTACTGTATCACGTTCATGTTGATACGTCAACTATGTTATTATACTCCATGACTTATAACGAGCTGTACAAAGAGGAACTGTGAATATTTGAGGTTGAACTCGTGAAGTTTTATCTTGGAAGGAGGTATGCACGGCATGAAGGATTACGGCCCGGATTTATTCAAAGGAACGGCGCATTACTACTCCAAATACCGCCCGGCTTACCCGGCTGAACTAATCAGATGCATCGTGAGCCGGTTTGCGCTGGACGGGAGGAGCGAGCTTCTTGACTTGGGATGCGGAACGGGGCAATTAACCGTGAGATTTGCGGATTGGTTCGAAAAAATTACAGGCGTGGACAATGAAACGGAAATGCTGCAGGAGGCACGCCGGATCACCGAAGAAATGCGAATTTGCAACATGCATTGGGTACATGGAAATGCGGAGAACTATATTAAAGGGCTCAAGCATGAGTCCTTTAGACTCGTCATCATCGCCAAGGCATTCCATTGGATGGATAGAACACGCATGCTAGAGCAGTTACATCCCAGGGTTGAACGGAACGGCGGGGTTGCCATCATTGACAGCTACACCCCGGACCGGAAGGAACCGACAGATTGGCAAATCGCGGTCGATAAGATAGTTAAAAAATGGTACGGACCCGAAAGAAGAGCAGGCAATTCCACCTATACCCATCCCACGGTCAGCCACGAGGATATCGTTGCGGCTTCACCCTTTGAAGTAGAGGTGCACCGGCTGCCAGTTTACGAGCATACATGGACCGTTGAGTCGATCATCGGAAATTTGTATTCAACCTCTTTTGCTTCAAGGCGTTTCCTTAGGGACCAGGCGGTTTTATTCGAAAAAGAGCTGGAAGAAGCTCTGCTCAACCTTGACAGCAGCGGAATATTCCGGGCCGAGATGCACACATCTATCATTTTGGCCGTGAAGAATCATTAAGCAGCTTCTCCCATTGTTCCATGGACAGTTTTTCGGTCATGTTCTTTAACTCATCAGGTACATTAGCAAAACAGATCAGCTCCAAACTATTTCCGCTCGGATCTTCGAAATACACTGAAGCATTACCTTGATCAGGCCTAACAAAAGGATCAACCGACGTTCTTCCACCAAAGGGCACAGCCTCAATGTGAATAGAATTCAGCTTATGCCAGGATATAGATAGGAGAAGGAATGAATAGTTTTAAAGGGGGCAATAAATTGAAAAAAACAATCTATAAGAAGTGGTGGTTCTGGGTAATAATCATTTTGTTTGTTGGAGCTATAGCAAACTTAAAAACTGAAGAAACTGAAATAGTACCAAATGAAACAGTTTCAACGAGCCCTGTGTCAAATGAGCCAGAAGAACAAACGCAAGTTGAAGACACAGGTAATACGGAAAAAACCGAAAAAAATGTAGAATCTCCAAACCAATCGGAAGCTACATCAAACTGGGTTGGTATAGGTGCAGATCTAACAGCATTTGAAGAAAAATTCGGGGCTCCAAGTAATGCTTCTGATGATCTTTTCACAAATTATAGCAATGATAAATATTCATGCCTGGCTGTTGACAATAAGTGCATTAACCTCACAATTAACACTGAGGCAAGTAACATTGATGAAGCTATAGTAGAGATAAATACAATGAGTCCGACCGATGCCAAAGTAATTCAGAGATATGAACTTAAGGAAGATGGTGCTGATTATTTGAGAACAATCATTGTTTATCAGAGCGAGATACTTAAAAACAATTTCGAGCAATCGTTGTTTGGGGATGCTGAGCCTGGAACATTCATTGCAATTATCAAGTCTAACCAGACAGAGGGGATATTTGCTACTGTTCTCGGATTAGGTGATAATCCTTAATTGTTGTTGTCTAACAATCCATTTCCTAAGCTGCATCAACCTAAATGCATTTATGTCAGAAGCGAGAACGTTTAAACTTCCGTGTAATTGGTAACAATATCCACAAAGGAGATGTTACCCATGGAAGCGAAAAAAAACGAACTGGTGAGACTACTGGCACAAGAATGCAACAGTATGCAAGACATTCAGCAACTACTCAAAGATTTGTTTAAAGAAACGATTGAGCAGATGTTGGAAGCGGAAATGGACGAGCATTTAGGCTATGACAAGCACAGCCCATTGGGCGATCTCAGCGGAAATAGCCGGAATGGCTACAACAAAAAAACCATCCAAACCGAAATGGGCAAAACGCAAATTCGGGTGCCGCGAGATCGCAACGGACAATTTGAGCCGCAATTGATCGGGAAATATCAGACCAAAAACGACGGCATCGAGCAACAAATTATCGCCATGTATCAGAAAGGCATGTCGACTCGTGACATTGAAGATCACCTGCGCGACATCTATGGTATTGATGCTTCTCCCGCATTAATCAGCCGGATCACCGACAAAATCATGCCTCAGCTCATGGAGTGGCAGTCCCGTCCACTCAGCGCGATCTACCCGATCGTCTTCTTGGACGGCATCGTGTTTAAAGTCCGCAAAGAATCCAGAGTGGTGAATAAATGCGCCTATACCGTACTTGGCATCAATATGGATGGCAAGAAGGAAATCTTGGGCATTTGGCTCTCCGAAAATGAGAGCGCCAGCTTTTGGACCACCGTGTGCAATGAACTCAAAAACCGGGGGGTACAGGACATTCTCATCGCTTGCCGAGACAACCTGAGCGGGTTCTCCCATGCGATTCGGACCGTATTTCCGAAGACAGAGCAGCAGTTGTGCATCATCCACCAGATCCGCAACTCGACCAAGTATGTGTCCTATAAAGACCTCAAGCCGATCATGGCGGATTTAAAAGCGATTTACCAAGCACCAAGTGAAGATGATGCGCTATATCACCTGGAGGTGTTTGCAGAAAAATGGGATTCGAAATATCCTCAGATTTTGAAGTCCTGGAAAGAGAACTGGGCCGAGTTATCGACGTTCTTCAAGTATCCGAATGAGGTGAGACGATTGATTTATACCACCAATTCCGTCGAAGGTTTTCATCGGATGCTGCGAAAATATACGAAAACGAAGACGAACTATCCTTCGGATGATGCGCTCAAAAAATCGATCTATTTGTCGATTGAGGAAATTAGCAAAAAATGGACTATGCCTCACCGGGATTGGGGAATCATAGTAGGGCAGCTCCTGATTTTTTTCGAGGATCGGTTCGACCAGAAGGATCTGGCCTGAGACCTTGGGGCTCTGCCCCAAACCCCGGAGTTTTTCGCTTATCTGCGTTACCGGTACAAAGAAAAACAGCCGCCATAGCGACTGCCCTCTATACCGTATAACGCACAGCGGGATGCTCAGGTTGCTCTCCAGCAGAGCCCTATCCTTCCAACTGTAGTACCCAGGTTATCCCTATATCAGCTTATTAAACTCTTTGCAGTAAACCAATTACACTAAAGTTGAAACATTCCCTCAGAAGCTGTAACCAAACTTGTGACTCATACATAAAGAGCGACTCAAAACCATTTTCGCTGATTTGAGTCGCCCTGTCTTTTTATTTTATGAGAAGTGGGAAGCTACGGTATCCTCAACTTCCTTCAACATTTGCTTATATGCTTCTTCATCGAGATGCCCAACACCTCCGAAGAGCAAATGCCCTACAGACTCAATGCCCACGAAGTCAAAGATACCGGTATCAGAAGTCATTTTCAACGCTTCAGTCATACCAGACTCATCATAATAAGGCTTTGGAGTACCTTGTGTATTGATAATAAATCCTTTCTTTCCTGTCAGCATCTTGACGACTCCCTCTTCGCCATACGCATAAGCAAACCCATAGGAGAATACACGGTCAATATATCCTTTAAGAATTGCTGGCAATCCGGTCCACCAGATTGGATAAATCAAAGTGATGACATCGGCTTCCGTGATGTAATCCTGTTCTGTTTTAATATCCTGAGGAATTTGTCCCGCCTTCATGGAAGCTGTGTCTTCGGGTTTGAGTACGGGCTGAAAGTCCAGTGTATACAAGTCACGGACAACCACTTCGTGACCGTTATTTTTCAATGTACGGACTGTGGTTTCCAATATGGAGTGGTTTAAGCTCTCCGCATGAGGGTGAGCATAGATAACAAGATGCTTCATAGATGATTACCTCCGTTTGTTTACATTTTTATTTAAAATATGAAGTTATATAGATATCTATACATTCTAGCAAAAAAAATTATAACCTGCGCAGCATGTTTTCTAACGTAGATTCCAGTTGTTCCTTTTCAGAATCATCCAGACTCCCGTAAATGGCGTCGTTCAATTTTTTGGATATCGAATGAAATATCGGCTCCAATCGCTTCCCCTTCTCGGTAAGCTGAATCCAGGTTACGCGGCTGTCCTCCTCGCTTTTTATTTTCTCAACATAGCCCAATTTCGCCAACTTATCCGCTAATACCGTTACTGTCGGTTGTTTTCGATGAATTTTTTCGGCTAGTTCCTTCACGGAAAGTCTGTTTTTTTGATACAGAAACACTAATATATCACCGTGGGAAGGAGCCAATCCTTCGATCCCGACACGCTCGAGCTCGGACACAATCATTTTATTGACAGCATCTCTGATCTTGCTAATGGTTGCGGCAGCATTGTATTTCAACATACCCGTATTATACATAGACATCTATGCATTTGCAACAGGTTATTAATTTTTTGCTCTCTGATTCTTTTTCATGGAGGGTAGGCATCTCAATAAACAATGTATATATTTTATGATAGTATAGGACAGAGTCAACGTGAGGAAGGACCTGGAAAGGTGCCTGCCAAGCATCTTGATGAAACTTGGTGATTTATTGGCCCAAATCAACTAGATTGACTTTGGAACGTATGAGACGAGGAGAATTAGAGTATGAAGGACGTTTTCCACGATATAAGCCCCCACACCCTGCAGGCCGACTGTGAAAGCTGCTTCGGTTTATGCTGTGTCGCGCTTCCGTTCGCGGCCTCGGCCGACTTTGCGGCCGATAAAGACGCCGGACAGCCCTGCCCCAACCTGCAATCCGATTTCCGGTGTGGCATTCATAACCGCCTAAGACCGCAGGGCTTCAAGGGCTGCACCGTATTTGACTGCTTTGGAGCGGGCCAAAAGGTATCCCAATTCACCTACAAAGGAAGAGACTGGCGGAAAAAGCCCGAAGCCGCGAAGCAAATGTTTGACGTATTTCTGGTCATGCGGCAGCTCCACGAATTGCTTTGGTACCTAAATGAAGCGCAGACACTGCAGACAGCCCGTCAAATTCATGACAAGCTGCGCGCGGCGCGAGATAAGACCGAAGCCTTTACCCGGCTTGATCCCGATTCTTTGCTGGAGCTGGATACAGCCACCCATCGTGCTGAGATCAATGCCCTGCTCCTGCAAACCAGTGAGCTCGTAAGAGATGAGGCGCTGCGACAGTATAAACCGTCACGCCGCCGCAAGAACTACGGACGTGGAGCAGATCTGATCGGAGCCAAGCTGAAAGGCGCTGACCTGAGAGGCGTGAATTTACGGGGAGCCTGCTTGATTGCCGCCGATCTTAGAGACGCAGATTTAAGAGGTGCCGACCTGATCGGAGCAGACTTCCGGGACACGGACCTCCGTGGGGCCAATCTCAGTGAGAGCCTCTTTCTCACCCAATTCCAAATCAACGCCGCAAGCGGGGATAGCTCTACCAAACTGCCCACATCGCTCACCCGCCCCGCGCATTGGGGCACAAGCACATCCTAACCCATTAACCCAAAAGAGGGCCAAGCTATCCCAAAGTTGGTTCTAATACGGAGAGATTCGTCTCCTATATAAAAGGGTCGAGAACAGGGAAACTCACTCCTGTTCTCGACCTTTTTACCAAATCCGGAATCGAAGAAGATTTCTCGGGATTGGCGTTTTCTTCTTTTAATTTGGCATACGCACGCAGCAGCGGAGAGAACGAAGCAATTCCGGAAAAGCGGAGCGTTCGCCTTTGGCCCGAAGGGTCAACAACGATTGTAGGAATGCTTCGTTCTCGGAGCGCCTCATAACGTCTGCTTCAAGGTAAGCTGCTGCCTCGCCCATAAGGCCGCACCAATAACACCGGCCGCTCCGCCCAGTGCAGAAGAAGCAAATGTAATCGAACCTACAACCTTGGAGATTCCATAACGCCGGATAGCCGCGAGCATCGGATCAAGGAGCAGCGCTCCGCTCTGCGAAACACTGCCGCCAATCACGATGAGCGCGGGATTCAACAAATGGGCAAAAGTAACGATCCCGCAGCCAAGTGCCTCCCCTGCATCAGCCAGCAGCCTGATTGCAAAGTCGTTTCCCGCCTTCGCGGCCGCCGCTACATGCTCTGCTGTTACCCGCTCCGGCTCAACACCGTTCAGGGCAGCTATTGCCGCAGCTTCAGGTTCGCCTGCCTGAATGGCTACCCACGCCCTGCGGGCAATGGAATGCCCGGCCGTGTACATTTCCACACAGCCCCGATTACCGCAGGCGCACAAGGGGCCGTTACGGTCAATCGTGATATGACCAAACTCGGCGGCACTATGAGTGGTCCCCTGAATCAGCCGGCCGCCGCTGATAATACCGGCACCAATACCTGTCGAAACGGTAATATAGATCATATCTTGGATGTCAGGCCTCTCACCCGCCATCCACTCGCCAAACGCGGCGGCATTGGCATCATTGAGGATAAGGACCGGACAATGAAACCATTTCTCCAGGATGGGGCCAAGCTGCACATTATGCCAGCCTAAATTGGTAGCCAGCGAAATGATGCCTGGGTCCGGTTCCAATACACCCGCGACGGCTACCCCAATGCCACGAATAGTTATGGAACCCGCTCCCGCCCGTACAGACTCATCCGCTATTAATGCGTCACTTATGACGATTAGACGGCGAATCACATCATCCGCTCCCCGGTCAGCAAACGTGGGCTCCTGAATTTTAGCCACAATCCGCCCCTGCTCATCGATCAAGGCAGCAAGCATTTTCGTACCGCCCAGATCAATTCCCAAATATAGATTATTCATGCATTAACCTCTCTCCCGACTCCAACCTCCGTTATATTTATTGCAAGCTCCGTTTGATGCGGCGAATCGCTTCTGAAACGATCGGGCCATCCAGCATTTGCTCCAGACGTACAGCACGTCCGAAATGCACTTCCTCCACTCCCGTAGCCGCCAGAAAATCAGCAAGGTTGTCCTCCGACAGACCGCTGCCCGCAAGAATACGAATCGGCGTGCCTTCCGAACGCTGCCGCAACCGGCCAAGCATGCTTATCCCTTCCACAGCAGTCGCCTGCCCGCCCGAAGTCAGAATCCGATCAATTTGCGGAAATTGCAACAGTGTGTCGAACGCCTGCTCCAAGTCACATGCCTCATCAAACGCCCGATGAAAAGTAACGGACAAGCCTTTTGCCTCAGCCAGCAGAAAAGCGAGAGCCTCTGTATCCACCCACCGCTCCTCTGTCAACACACCAAGCACAATTCCGCTGGCTCCCACGCCCCTGACGGCCCGAATATCACGAACCATAACCTCCAGATCCTCCTTGCTGTACCGAAAAGAACGGCTGTGCGGTCGAATCATGACACGGATGGGCAGCGACGATACCTCGACGGCCCTCTCGATCATGCCGATACTGGGCGTAAGCCCCCCTTCCGAAAGTGCGCTGACCAGCTCAATGCGGTCGGCACCGCTGTCGTTAAGCTGCACAATATCGTCAACAGAGGTTGCGATCACCTCAAGCAGTTTTTTTTCAGACAAAACCTTCACCCCTTCACAGCTCCTTGTGTAAGACCCGAAACAATGTAACGCTGCACAAATGCAAACAAAATGATGACCGGGATCAACGAGAGCATGCCTGCAGCGCTCATCTCTCCCCAGTTCACATCAAACTTCTGAATAAACCCGTTCAAACCGACAGGAACCGTCTTCACATCCTCACTTACGGTAAACATCACCCCGAAGAACAGATCATTCCATGCCGCTGTAAAAGCAAATACAAAACTGGCGACAATCCCGGGCAGCATGATAGGCAAAATAATCTGGACCACGGTGCGGATGCGGCTGCAGCCGTCCACCATGGCAGCCTCTTCCAGCGCCACCGGAATGCGTTGAAAAAAGCCGGACATCGTAATCAGGCAAAAAGGAATATTAATGGCCGTATACGTAATAATGAGCGCAGGCAGCTTATCCAGCAGATCCAATTCCCCGAAGACGATGTACAGAGGCACGAGCAGCACCATGACCGGAATCATCTGTGTTGCCAGGAAAACGAGCAGGAAGAGCCCTTTTCCTCTAAACTGATATCTTGCCAGCGCATACCCTCCCAGAATAGAAACGATCACAACCAGCAGGCCGGATACGAGACTGACAATCGCGCTATTCGCAAAATACTGCAGAAAATCCGAATCCTGAAACGTTTTTACATAATTGTCCCAGGTCAGCTTTTGCGGCCACAATGTCAGCACAGAGCCGTAGATTTCCTGGCGTGTTTTCAGAGACGTTACGAACATCCAGTAGAAAGGAACCAGCGTTCCCAGCAAAAAAAGTGCAAGCACGACAAAGCGGACAAGCCCGGGCATGTTTTTGTGAACCCATACTGCCATTACAGATCACCTGCTTCCTTATATCTGGTGATACGCAGAAAGACAACCGTATACAGGATCAGCACGATCAGCATCAGCACGCCAAGCGCCGAAGCCTGGCCGAAATCGGCAGAATAACCAACCTTGTTAAAAATATAGGAAGGCAAGTTATGCGAGCTGTTAGCTGGTCCGCCATCGGTCATGATATAGATCAGATCGGCAGAGTTAAAGACCCAGATCACCCGCAGCAGCAGCGTCAGGATGAGCGTCGGCTTAATGTATGGCATAATAATTTGCAACAGCTTGCGGAATCTGCCCGCCCCGTCAATATCTGCGGCCTCCAGCATTTCATCCGGAACCGATTGCAGCGCGGCCAGAATCATAATGCCGAAGAAAGGAACGCCGTACCAGATCATAGCGATGATGACCGGAATGATGGATGCATAGGGAATAGCCAGGAAAGGAATAGACTTATTGATCAGTCCGGTTTCCAGCAGCAGATGGTTGACCAGCCCTCCCCGCTCGCTGAACATCCATTTGAAAATCATGCCGATCAGAAAAGCCGATACCGCCCAAGGCAGAAATACAACGGCCTGATACAGGTTTTTCCCTTTAAACCTTGAGTTTAAAGCCAGAGCCAGCGCAAAACCAAGAATAAACTGAAATCCGACCGTAGCCATCACCCAAATGATCGAATTCAGCAGAATGCGAAGCATGTTGGGGTCGGCAAACAGCGCTCTAAAGTTTTCCAGTCCAGCATACCCGATGTTATTCGGCTCGAACAGCACATAATGCATAAAGGCCAGTTGGAAAGCCTTGGCGACAGGGTAAGCGAAAAAAGCAAGCACGACCACGATAGCAGGCAGCAACAACAGATATGGCTGAAAACGCCGGAAAACACCTTTCGATAACATCTCATCACCTTCCTAAAGAAAAACGCATAACCAAGCAGAATTGGCTATGCGTTTTCATTCTCCTTCAGATCATCTTAAGGATTCTGCTGCTTGTATTTGCTTTGCGCTTCGGTCAAATAATCGGCCAAATGTTTGACCGTATCGTCAAGCGATTGGCCCCTCATCATATACTTTTGTGTCTCCGTAACCGCAAATGTGCCTGTAAAATCACTGAGTGTCGGCAGATAGCTCGGCGGCCCTGCAAACACGATATTGGAATCCGCCATCGCACCCGCATAACCGGCAATCGGGCCTGTGCTGAAGAACTCATCCTGCAGCGACTCCTGGTAGATCGGGATGCTGGTGTTGGCTTTGCTGTATTCCAGGTTGTTTTCCGGCTTGCTCAAAAATTCAATGAATTTCCAGGCCTCGTCTTTATGCTCCGAATTTTCCGCGATAGAATATCCGGCTGTGTATCCCCAGTAAATATAACGTTTGCCGTCATCCGACTTTGGCATCGGCAGCACGTTCCAGGTGCCTTCCGTCATGTTTTTCTCCGCTACGGCTATGACCTCCGGCGTCTGGTTCAGGATACCTGCCTGGCCGTTCATAAAGCCCTGCACCATCTCATTGAAGCCCCAGTTGACGGATTCGGACGGCGCGTTTCCATTCAGGTAAATATCATAAAATCTTTTAAAGGCTTCCTTGGCTTCCGGCTGATACAGGATGGATTTGCCTTCCGCATCAAACCAGCTGTCTGCGTGAACAGCCGCCATGACGTATTCCATTGCCCGGATAATGCCATGCGCACCGCCACGGAAAGCAATTCCGTACTGCCCTTTCGATTCGTCCGTCAATTCCTGAGCCAGCTTGAAGTAGTCGTCCCACGTTTCGATCGTTTCGGGGAGACCCTTTTCCTTGAACCAGTCGCTGCGGACAAACAGCCCCTGCAGCAGGAAAGCGTCCGGAATAGCGTATACCTGATCCTGATATTTGTTTCTGGCCTGCTTGAAGGCCTCTGTTGTTTTATCCTTCTGATCCCAGCTATCGTAGTAGGATTGCAGATTGGCGATATAACCGGCGGCTGCCAGTCCGGCCAGTGAGGTGTCATCCACGCTGATGACATCCGGGAGCGTTTTGGACGCACCCATCATCATCCATTTGGTATGCGCGTCCTCCCACGGTACGGAAGAGTATTCGACATCGATATTGGGATTTTCCGCTTCGAACTTTTCAATCATGCCCTCCATGAAGCTTGTGCGCTCTTCACTTGGCAAAGGATCCAGATAAGAAATAACAACCTTCTCTGCGCTGTCCCCGCCTGATGCCTTGCCTTCCGGGCTTCCCCCGCCGCAGCCTGCCAAAATGGAAAAAGGAAGAATAACGCCTGCCAGTAATGCGGATACCTGTTTTTTCATAACTCAGCCACTCCCCTGGATTGCATGAATTGGTTACATCAATTTGGTTGCTTTAATTGACTGTTTTAAGATGAAATACCGGTTTATTTTGGCCGACGACAAGCTTGTTGTCATTCATGATGTCCAGTGGAGCCAGCTCGTACATGCGGTCGATCGTATCCTGGTTGGCATAATCAATTTGCTCAAGAATCGAGGCTGTAATGATGGGCCATTCATCCTCCGAACCGTCCAGTACTTTCAGGGCAAAGGCCAGTCGTTCTTTTTTCAATCCGAGGCAGTAGACCCCTTTTGCCCCGCCTTTGGCGACAATATTGTCATCCATCAACAGACTCGAACAGATGCGATCGGTACCGGCTACCATTTCATAATGGGCGTTCATGCGGCGCACGATTTTTTCAACAGCCTGCCGGATAGCAGCATCCCCGATAAGGTCTGGACAAGCCAGCTTCAGGAAGGCGACAGCCAGCGAACGCAATGGCATCGCAAATACCGGAAAACCGCAGCCGTCAGTCCCCAAGGCGATTTCTTCCTTCTTGAGGTCGGCCATATAAGCGAGTGTCTCCAAAATCTCCTGCTGCGCCGGATGGTCAGGATGGCCGTACCCCTCCAGCGGATATCCCATAGCTTTGCACAAAGCCAGAATGCCCAAATGCTTGCCTGAGCAGTTATGGTAGATTTGGCGCTTCGGCTTATGCTCACGGTGCAACTGCTCGGTCGCATATACGCTGAGCGGATAGGTCGGGTGGCAGATGAGCTGCTCTTCCTGAATGCCCGTTTTGCCCATGATCGACTCCAGCGCTTGCACATGAAACGGCTCGGCCCGGTGGGAGCCCATCAGAATGGCCCCTTCGGCATCCGTAAACCCAAAAGCATCATCAGCTCCGTGTTTGATGACAGGTATCGCTTGAAACGGCTTGCCTGAAGATCTCAGGAAGGTCATTGCTTGCACATCGCCAACCGAATACTTCACGCCGCCCGTTCCGTCAACCCCGCAAATATGTCCGGTATGTACACATTCTTCGACACCGGCACGGTACTCCCTTACCAGAACTTCCTCCATAGCAGCCTCCATTTGCTCCCTATGATTTATGGACAAGCCCGTAATCGATCTGCTGCTGCAATACGAGTTTGGCAGCACCGATCATTACCGACCTTTCGCCAAGCTTGGAACGAAACATCTCAAATGAACCGCTGAAGTGCTCCCCGATAAATTCCTGGAGCTTCAGATTTACGGCCTCAAACATGCCGGGATGCTCCTCGATGAACTTGCCTGTCAAAATAATGCTGTTCGGATTATAGGTGCATACCACATTGTTGATGGTGATCGCAATGTAGGAGCAGGCCCGGTCAATAATACTTTTCGCCCAAGGCTCCCCTTGCTCCATATACCGGAACAGCTCCTGCAGACTGGACACCTCTCTGATCTGGTTGGCCTCCTGCAGCAACGCCAGATCCGTAATATAGGTTTGCAAACATCCCCGTTTGCCGCATTCACACAGCTTGCCGTTCGGATCAATGATGGAGTGGCCAATCTCACCGGCGATATTTCTGGAGCCACGGTAGATTTTTTGATTCATGATCAAAGCGGCCCCCAGTCCGCTGCCGATGCTGACCAGTGCAGTGATATTTTCAACCGTTTCAGCAGGTATAACATCCAACGATCGGAAGGAGCTTTCGCCCAAGGCTTTAACCTTCAGATCATTATCCAGCACCACCGGCATGTTCAGCCTGGCTTCCAGCCTTTCAGCGAACGGGACATTCCTCCAGCCAAGCTGCGCGGAGAACACCACCACCCCCTGCTCCGAATCGATGATGCCCGGCAGTCCGACGCCCGCTCCAATAAATTTGGAATGTGGAATGCCCTGTTCTGCGGCCATTTCGGCGACCAAACGAACAATAGCGTCAATCAGATTGTCCAGTTGCTTCTCATTTTGATCAATCAACTGCTGGTTCTCCACAATGATGCGGCCGCTCAAATCCACTAGGGCAACCTTCGTCAAATTCCGGTCCACTTCAATACCAACCGTCATGATCGATTCCAGGTTCAGCTCCAGCATCGTTGCCTTCCGGCCCACACCGCCGGATATTTGGTCGGTTTCTTTTACGAGGCCCAGCTCAATCAGATCTGCAACCACCCTGCCCACTGTGGCGGCGCTCATCCCTGAGAGCCTGGCGATATCTGTGCGTGAAATCGGATGATGCTGCTGAATGCTGTTAAACACGAGCATACGGTTCTTCTTGCGCATCAATTCCTGATCATGCTTTTCCAGAAACACTGGCATCTTCCCTTCCATATATTAATTTCACCATGAAATTAATTAAGCAAAAAAATAGTGTTATATGTACAGATCAATTATAAAACAATGCATTACAACGTGATTTCAAGAAACATTACTTGCAACTTGATAAAAATATAGTCCGATCCATTCTTAATGTCAAGGAATAATTTTTAATTATGTTAGGATACTTAACACAACCAGGAAATATGTGTGCATCCAATACTGCTTACCTGTTGTTGGTGGCTCACAGCAAACCAGGACTCCGACGCTGCATGTAACCCGGTCAGGATGATGCAGCACGTAATTTTCCTATATCCTGCTCTTGAAATACCAGACCCTTCAATGGAAAATAGTATTTATATCATCATTTGTACAATATTAACGCAGCAAAAATGAGATTTCAGAGACAAGGGGGCATGGAGATGCTGAAGCAATACGTACTGCCGGACGGTACGCTGGATGGTCAGCGAATATGGAAAAAGGAAACTCTGTATACCGGCATGAACGGCAGGCATGTGGAGCGTTTTTACGTGTCGCCTGATCAGAGCTATATTTTCAAGCCCTTGACTAATGATGGGCAGGCGGGCAAGGAACGCTGGGTATACGAGCATCTGCTGCCTTCCTTTCCGCCGCTATATCCCAAGCTGCTGTCGAAGTCGGACTCCCTTGATCCGGACACCAGCTGGATGATCTTCGAGGATCTTGGAACCATACGTCATGTTTATGACAACGAACTTGCTTTAAGCATCATCCCGCACATGGTATGGTGGCATCGACAGCCGACCGAAGGGTTACGGCAAGTCCCTTTGAAAGGGCCAAAGCCGCCCATTCAGGACATTGCCGCAAACCTAAGAGCAAGACAGGCCGAAGCGGAAGCTGCTCTGCTGTCCCTGGGAGTGCCGCAGCTTACCGTCCGCTCCCTCTTCGATTTGCTTGAACGCCTACCCTTTACAGAAGCGGATGTCCTGTGCCACGGTGATCTTCACCTCGGCAACTATACACGTGTGCACGGCCGGTTAATCGTGCTGGATTGGGAGCATGCTCATTTGAATTCCCGGCTGTGGGACCTGTACCATCTGATCGACATGTCCCACCCGCTGTTTCCGAAGCGCATGACCTCTCGGGGCCGAAGCCGCTTATTGGAAGCATATATAGATCAAGCGCTGCAATCCGGCGCAGTGCTGCATCCGCATAATTTCAAACGGGAATATTACCTGTTTGCAGCCGTCTTCTCCATCTGGATGCTGCTGCTGATTCACTCTGATCTGGAACAAGGGCACAGCGTATGGCCGGAGGAAGCGCTGCGCACCCAGCTCCGTGAAACAATGGACAGCCTGACACAGTGCGCGGACGAGCTGTTTTACAATAACAATTATGAAAACAAGGTGGTACAATAAATGACCAAAGTCGGATTAGTAATGAGAAAAATTCAGTTTACAGAGGCCCAGGGTCCGCGTATTTTTGCGGAAAGGCTCCGGCAGATCGGCAGCGAATTGGGGGTGGAGATCGTCTTCATTTCCCCGGAGCGGCATGTCAGCGGTTATGACTGGCTGCCAGGCTATGAACACGAAAAAGGCGACCTCGTCAACTATGATATCGTACTGGATCAGCTGCATAGCCAGCAGATTGAGCATGTGATCTATACTGTGTCCGGGTTTACTTTTTTGAACATGTTCTTCAAGAAAAGCGTGCTATTCCCGCACAGCTTTCCCGATCCAGCCCTGACTGGCTATGAAATGATGAAGCCGTTCTATTCGATTGTGAATAAAGCGATCGTGCAGACGGATTTCCTCAAACGGGAGATGGCAGACAAATTCGGCGTGCATGACGTCACCGTCATTCCGATCGGCTTTAATGAACAGCTCGTGGACAAGCATTTCGATCCTTCCCGTGTGGTTCAGAACCGTATTCTGTGGATCGGCAGGGACGAGGAGAATCGGCGTCCGAATGTGGTGCTGGAATATGCGCGTTGCAACCCGGACAAGGAAGTATTCATGGTCTTCGGAGGCGAAAGATACAAGGAAAGCATGAAAAAATACGACATCCCGCATAATGTGAACCTGCAGTTCGCCTTATCCCAGAATGACGTATTTGCGCTCATGAATACGGCCAAGGTGTACTGGAGCTGCTCCAAATTCGATACGTTTGCGATGCCGCTGACGGAAGCCATGGCGATGGGCAAAATCGTCGTCAAGCCCGAGCATGCCTGTTACGGCCACATCAGCTCACGCCATACCTTTGCCGGTAATGAACAGAACTGGTTCGAGCTCGTCAATATGGCGGCAGCTTCCCCTCATACCGTATCGATGGAAAACAAGACCTATGCGCTAGAGCACTTCTCCAGCAAGGTGATGAAGGAAGGCTACCGCCGCTTTTTTGAGCAGTGGCTGAACTGACCACACACTCCCGTCAGCCTTCAAACATCCGGGCGGTCAATGCTTATAAACTGTTCTTTTCAGGCCTGAAAAGCTCCAGCGCCGTCCGGATAAACAGCTTCACCGCCAGCGGCGCTTCCTGGAAGGAAGGCATAGCCATATAAATATCCCGGTATGCTTTCGGTTCAATCGCACGAGTAGTCACATTCGGCGGCTGATATGCCTGCATCATGCCGGACATGATCCCTAAACCCAGTCCCTCCTGAATCATGCTTAGCAGTGTCGTAAGATTGGACACGACAAATTTGGGTTTAAGCGGGGTATCTGCCTGTGCGAATAGCTCATATATGGGCGTTTCAAAACCGCCCTTGCAGATAATTATGGGCTGCTGCTCCAGCTCTTTTATCCGAATGGCGGGGTGTGCGGACAACGGATGACCGTCACGGATGACCGCGAACATCTCCTCTCTAAGCAGCGGGATCATCTCAAATTGCTCATCCTTCATAATCGTAAAGCCGACATCGATCTGACGGGATTCAAGCCATCCCCGGATCTCGTCAATCGTTCCCTCATGCAGATCAAACTGCAAATTCGGATACTTCTCTCCGATCGTACGCATGATCTTTGGCAGGAAATAAGCGGACGCTGACGTAAAGGTCCCGATCCGGATGATGCCCACCTCCAGCCCCTTCTCGGCGGCAATCTCTTGCTCCACCTTCTCAAACCCGTTTAAGATTTCCCGAAACAGCACCAGTATGCGGTTGCCCACCTCTGTCAGGACAATTCCGTTCCGCCGGTCGCGCAGGATCAGCTTCACGTCCAATTCATCCTCCAGAGTGGATATGGCCCGGCTAACGGCCGGCTGCGTCATATTAAGCGCCTGCCCTGCTTTCGTAAAGCTGCCGGTTTCAGCAATTTTCACAAATAACTGCAGTTGTGTATTCGTCATAACGTAAACGGTATGCTCCTCATAACAAACATTCATTTTATTTATAATAAAAGTCATTGTATCATAATAAAGCATTGTATGAAAGGAGTGGTTTGTCTTGCCGAAGCTTTCACGATCACGGACAGCCGTGTATCTTGTTTTTCTGATCATCATGTGGGGCGTGAACTGGCCCTTGAGCAAATTTGCCCTGGAGTATACACCTCCCCTGCTGTTCGCCGGACTGCGGACCTGCATTGCCGGTCTGTTATTGATCCTGGTTGCACTGCCGCGCTTTCGGGAGCTGCGCTTTAGACAGAACTGGCCCATCTATCTGATTTCCTCGCTGCTGAATATCGTTCTGTTTTACGGCTTTCAGACGATTGGGCTTGGCTATGTTCCCGCAGGCCTGTTCTCCGCCATCGTGTTCCTGCAACCTGTACTGCTTGGCATTGCAGCCTGGCTGTGGCTGGGCGAAGGAATGTCCGGGAAAAAGCTGATCGGGCTGCTGCTTGGCTTCCTTGGGGTGGCAGCCATCAGCATTGGCGGACTGGCGGGACATATCGCACCGGAAGGAATTTTCCTCGCCATTGGCAGCGCCGTGGCCTGGACCCTCGGAACCGTCTACATGAAGAAAACTTCCGGGCGGGTGGATACGTTATGGATGACCGCGATCCAGATTACGATCGGCGGCATTGTGCTGCTGGCTTCCGGAGCCGTCGTGGAGGACTGGACGGCCATCCGATGGGAGCCTGTGTTTATCTATGACATGCTGTTTATTTCCGTCTTTGTCATCGCGCTCGGCTGGCTCACCTTCTTCAAGCTGATCGGCTCCGGTGAAGCCAGCAAGGTCGGTTCGTTCACCTTCCTGATTCCGCTGATTGCGATCACCTGCAGCGTGCTATTCCTGGGTGAACACGTTACCCTGAATCTGGCCGCCGGGCTTGTGCTGATTGTGCTGAGCATTCTGCTCGTTAATGGAAAGCAGCGCAGATTGGCGGCTAGAAGCAGCAGTACAGCCCAATCCTGATCAGAGCCAGGCATAAAGGACAAAAGGTCGAGAACTGGGGAATCTCAGCTCTCGACCTTTTTTGCCAGATTAGACATCGCACGAGATTGGCGATGTTTTCTCGATATTTTTAAGTAGGGACATGCACGAAGCAGCGGAGAGGACGAAGCAATTCCGGAAAAGCGGAGCGTTCGCCTTTGGCCCGGAGGGTCAACAGCGATTGTAGGAATGGTTCGTTCTCGGAGCCCTCACAACCTGCTAAAGTAACTATTAAACGCCTTGCGGTACGGGCAGGCCGAGCGCTTGCGCCAGACGGGTGCCAAAGTCAGGGTCAGCCTTGTACCAGTGGCCGATTTGGCGGATTTTGATTTCATCTTTTTCCACCGGCTTCATCGCAGCGGCGATGTTGGCAATCAGACGGACACGCTCATCCTCGCTCATCAGACGATACAGGTCACCAGCTTGGGTATAGTGATCGTCATGATCGAAGCTTGTGCTCTCTGCCAGACCGGACACCGCAAACGGCGTTGTCTTGTGCTCAGACGCTTCCGTCGGTCCACCGTAGCTGTTCGGCTCGTAGTACGCGCCTGCTCCGCCGTTGCCATCCGCTCTCATAAACCCGTCACGCTGGTTGTTCTTCACCTCCGCAACCGGACGGTTGATCGGCAGTGTGCTGTGGTTGGCGCCTACACGATAGCGGTGTGCATCAGAGTAAGCGAACAGGCGTCCTTGCAGCATTTTGTCAGGCGAAGCCTCGATACCCGGGACGAAGTTGCCAGGGGAGAACGTAGCCTGCTCTACTTCAGCGAAGTAGTTTTCAGGATTTCTGTCCAGGACCATGCGGCCCACTTCGATCAGCGGGTAGTCTTTTTGCGACCAAACCTTCGTTACGTCAAACGGATCGAAACGGTAGGTGTTCGCATCCTCCAGCGGCATGATCTGAACATACAGCTTCCAGGCAGGGAAATCCCCTTTTTCGATGGCGTTGAACAGATCCTCCGTATGATAATCCGGATTTTCACCCGCCAGCTTGGCGGCCAGCTCCACATCCAGGTTTTTAATCCCTTGCTCTGTTTTGAAATGGTATTTCACCCATACGCCCTGTCCTTCGGCATTTACCCATTTGAAGGTATGGCTGCCAAAGCCGTGCATATGACGGTAGGTTGCCGGAATGCCACGATCGGAGAACAGAATCGTTACCTGATGCAGAGATTCGGGAGAAAGAGACCAGAAATCCCATACCGCATTCGGATTTTTCAGGTGTGTCTGCGGATGGCGCTTTTGTGTATGAATGAAATCCGGGAATTTAATCGCATCACGAATAAAGAACACCGGCGTATTGTTGCCTACCAGATCATAGTTGCCTTCTTCAGTATAAAATTTAACGGCGAAACCACGCGGATCACGAACCGTATCAGCAGAACCGAGCTCACCGGCAACGGTGGAGAAACGGATAAACAGCGGCGTACGCTTGCCCGCTTCGGACAGGAAAGCTGCCTTGGTGTACTTGGACAGATCATTCGTCACTTCAAAGTATCCATGGGCTCCTGCTCCTTTGGCATGCACGACACGCTCAGGCACACGTTCACGATTAAAGTGGGCCAGCTTTTCCAACAGGTGTACGTCCTGAATCAACACAGGGCCGCGTTGGCCGGCTGTGATGGAGTTCTGATTATCGCCGACAGGAGCCCCCCAGCTTGTAGTCAAATGATTTTGATTGCTCATTAACGGAATCACCTCGTATGCTTGATATGTTCCCAACTATAAATGAGCCCTTTATTAAAATCAATCTTTTTTTATAATAATTCTAAAATAGAATGAAACATAAAAACTTTTCTCAAATTTACTATTACATATATGCTGTTACGAGAACTTTATGAAATATTCATCCTCTGTTTCCTTGACAATTTGACCTGGAATTTTCTCGGCAGCATAAAAGGTCTCCTTATCCAGTGCGGTTAAGGAGACCTTTTATGCTGTTAGATAGCAATCCTGTTACGCTTATTTAATCCAGCGGGAAAACAGTTGATTGACCCGCTGGGCAAATTCTTCAAGATTCAGATTGGCCTTATCAAGCCGGTAGTACCAATTTTTGATCGTATCCAGAACCCAGGACGGCATCCTTGCTTCCGAAAATCCGGAATAAAAGGTGTGGTAGGCCCATACGAGATGCTCCCACCGTTTGTCATCGCCTTCCTTGACGTACTCGGATACATCCAGCACCTTGGCACGCCCGTTCTGCAGCAGCACATTTTTAAGGTGAATATCTCTCGGATTAAGCCCCTTGGATCTGACGAAATCCCGGGCCTCCTCCACATCCTGAATGACCTGCTCCGGCACGGGGATTCCTTGCAGCAGACAATCCATCAGTGTAATCCCTTTCTCGTAGCTGATCACAATATATCTGTCCCCTTCTCCGTAAAATACCGGAAAGGAGGGACATCCCCGCAGCTTCTCATAAACGGAAGCTTCGGCGCTCTTTTTCTCCGCGGCCAGTTCCGAGTAGATCTTGAATGCATATTCCGGCATGGAGTCCAGCGTAAATACGGCAGCATCCGTGCCGATGCCGATACAGTGCACACCTTCCGCATAACCGTTAATGGTGACAGGCGTGTTGTCCGGGGTGCCGATGACTTCAATCCGCTGCAAAACGCTTTCTGCCTTTCTCCATTCCTCACTCATGTCGATCTCCCCTTTTCCGGTGCTCCGCTAAACGCGGTATGTCTTCTTGAAAGTATATCGATAGATGTTTTTCTCAGGTCGGCAGCAGCATTTCCCTCAGTTCTTCGTAGCTGGCAGCCGTCCCATATGGGGAATGCTCCGTTGTCTCAGGCTCTGTCTGCCGATGGTTGAACCATAGAACCTTCCAGCCCGCTAAAGATGCGCCTACGACATCATTCCGCCAGGAATCCCCCACATACCAGCACACGTCAGCGGTCGTTCCCGTTCGTTCGTTCACCGCAGTGAATATACGCGGATCAGGCTTCGCATAACCTACAGCTCCAGAGATAAAAACATGCTCAGGGGCCACATGTGATTCCAGCGCCAATGCGCGGATTTTCTGAAGCTGGTGTTCTTCAGGACCGTTCGTAATCAGCCCGACCAGAACCCCCGCATCCGCCAAATCTTTCATCAGCTCAGGGGCCCCTATAAAAGGCGTGATTCGATACTGGCGGTCCAAATATTCAGCCTGCAATCGGGCCGCCTGCTCCCAGGACAGCTCGCTCCCGAATTCCCGCATGGCGAGTATGAAGCGGCGAATACGCATCTCCTCCAGCTCTGACGTGCCTGGAGCCCTGTGCAGCAGTCCCCCCTCCGCTGCGAGCTTGTCGCTGTAATAACGGATGCGGTGATAGGCGGCCTCGTACGGAAAGGAATCGTCCAGCCCCATCACATGCTGAAGCGCGCCGCGGGTAGGCTGCAAATGGTCGTACATGGTATCATCTACGTCAAAAAATACCGCCTGGTGCCATTTTTTCGATATCATATGTTGTTGTCCCCTCTGTAAAGACTTCGTGCACCTGCAACCCCCGAAGCACATAACTTAGATTAGACCCGGGAAATCATCGGTGTTTTACACTCATTTGACAAAAGTGTTTCATGATACTTATTTACCATTTTTCTGCAGTTTTTATAATTTTGGTTTACAATTCGTATAATTTCACGTAATTTTTATGTTACGGTCCAGTAATCAGAGCCGTTGGTTCCCGCCCTTCCGGCTCCCAACGAACACAAAATGCATGTCATCAGTAAGGGAGGAGAACTTGAATGAAGCCCGGTTCTGAATTTAACTATGGCTCCTTGTCGACGCTGATCCAGGAACTTATCGACTTTGAACAGGAGCTTGAAGAGAACAGGCACTCCCTCGATTTCGATCTGGGATTGATTATGGAGCGCGGCCGGGGGATACGGTACATGTCGACCCCGCCGGATGTTATACCGTTCGCACGCGCAGGCGTGGACGGGCTCCAGTACGGTTTTTTGACCGATTTCGGCGCTATTGCCGATCCTGCACAGGCTCCAGTGGTCTGTGTATCTCCCATGCACTGGAACGGCGTATGGCTGGTCGCCCGCAATCTGCATGAATTCCTGAGCATTGTCTATACGGATAATAGCCCGCTCACCCATTATTATGAACATACGGACGCCTATCTGCACGATCTGGCACGCCGTCAGGCCCCGGTTTATGATGAGCGGCGGCAGATGGTACGTGAGCTGTTCCGGACCCGCTTTGGCATTCATCCGATTGAAGACATGGTCCGCTATATCAAGGATCTGCGCATGACGCGCCGCCGCAGTATCGCCGTACAAACCTTGAACGGGCTCGGCATTGTGCCGCTCTCTTCGGAGCAGCGTGCTCACACTCCTTTTAGCCTGCCGGATATGCTGCTCTGGGATCAGGACAGCAGGAGAATTCAGGAATTTTTTCTGAATGCCTCGGTGGAATCCAGGCTTGCCTTTGTGCGGGACGCCCAGACGAAGCACCTGTTCACCGATTCCCTTCTGCGGGCGTTTGTCACATCCCAGCTCCGAGCGATGGGATTGTCCGAGGCGGCCGACCATCTGGATGAGTCCTATTATACCGTTGTCATGGAATCCTGACCAAAGCATCATCTCATCTATTTCGCACTCTGCCGTCTGCATTGCAGGCGGTTTTTTTCTGTTTCGCGGACACTGTCTAGACAGAGGCGGTTCATGCTACAATAGGTTCATGAACAACACATTGCAATATTCCAGTTATGACATCATAGAAGTGTGTCTGCTGGCCGGAAAAGTCATGCTGCAAAGCGGAGCGGAGACCTACAGGGTGGAAGACACGATGTCACGCATTGCCGCCGCTTACGGTGTCCTGCACTCACACAGCTACGTCACTCCGACGGGGATCATCTTTTCCATGGACGGTACGGAACCGGCCAAGCTGATCCGCATCATGGAGCGGACAACGGATCTCCACAAGGTGGTTGAGGTTAACAACATATCACGCCGGATCGGTGCAGGTGAGCTGTCCCCCGTCCAGGCCGTCGAACAGCTCAGGCAGGTGGAGTGCCGCCCCCAGGCTTACTCCGTTTGGTTGCAGCTCTTCGCGGCCGCTGCGGCCAGCGGATGCTTCATGATCATGTTCCGTGGAATATGGGCCGACTTTCCCGCAGCCTTCATCTGCGGTGGCGTCGGCTTTGCGGCAGTACAGTATTTTCACCGGCTCGTTCAGGTGAAGTTTTTCGCCGAATTTTCTGCCGCCTTCCTGGTCGGGCTGGCCGCCTCACTGTTCGTTACTGCCGGATTCGGACACCAGCTGGACACCATTGTCATCGGCTCTGTCATGCCGCTGGTGCCCGGGCTGCTGATCACCAACGCCATAAGAGACCTGATGGCAGGCCACCTGGTATCAGGTCTGTCCAAAGGGGCTGACGCCTTTCTGACCTCCTTTGCCATCGGGGCCGGCGTCGCTTTGATCTTTTCCATCTGGGGGAGCGGAGGAATACTATGATACTTCAACAGCTCGCTACCAGCTTTATCGCTTCCGCCGCATTTGGCATTCTGTTCCATGCGCCGCGCAGGTCACTGGCGCTTTGCGGTTTTGTCGGCATGCTGGGATGGGTAGTCTACTTTTACACCGTCGACCGCTGGGACACCCTGCTGGCCACGTTTGCCGCCACCTTTGTGATCGGAGTTTTAAGCCAGGCCATAGCAAGATGGTATAAAATGCCGGTCATCATCTTCAGCGTGGCAGGCATGATTCCACTGGTGCCCGGAGGCATCGCCTATGATGCCATGCGCAGCTTTGTGGAACATGAATATGCCGGAGCTGCCGAGCTTGCCGCACAGGCGCTCATGATCTCCGGCTCCATTGCCGTCGGTCTTATTGCCTCCGAAGTATTCAACCAGATGCTGAAGCAGGTCAAGAAGTTCTGAATGTGGGGAATGCAACGTGCATGCCCCTGACTTTCTTGCTCATTCAGTCTTCGACGCGCTGGCCTACAATGACCAGATCGCGTTCAATGCCGTCCAGTACGGCTACAGCCGGATACAGCCCCCACTGTTCAAACCCGAACTTGCGCAGCAGACCAAGGCTTGGCTCATTATGGCCGAACACAAACCCCAGCACCGTCTGTACGCCAAGTCCCGGACATTCCTGCAGCGCATGCTGTACCAGCCGGCCGCCGATTCCCGCTCCCCGGAAAGCTTCACTTACATAAATGCTGATTTCAACCGTGCCGTTATAGGCCGGTCTTCCATAGAAGGACTGCAGGCTTGCCCAGCCGGCAATGTCATCTCCGGTGCGCATGACCCACAGTGGCCGCCGCTCAGGATGATGCTGCTCAAACCAGGGTCTGCGGCTTTCTGCAGTCACCGGTTCCAGATCCGCCGTTACCATCCGGCCGGGAATGGTAGAGTTATAG
Source organism: Paenibacillus enshidis (assembly GCF_042136365.1). Taxonomy (NCBI): domain Bacteria; kingdom Bacillati; phylum Bacillota; class Bacilli; order Caryophanales; family Paenibacillaceae; genus Paenibacillus; species Paenibacillus enshidis. Next base: position 56,562 of record NZ_JBHHMI010000006.1, read on the forward strand.
ATATCGACAATCGCAGGCAAATCCTCCAAGCGGGCAAAATCGATGATGTACTGTTCCATATAAATGTCCTCCTAAAATGACCTAAAAAAACCAAAATATACATCCTGTGTAATATGCCTATTGTACAGGAGGAGCCGCAGGAGCGTCATCCGTTTTGCACGATGCCCGGACAAAATCTGAGACTGAGACATCCTTGCTTTGCATATCTGCTCCGGGCAGATTTATAATAATTATAGAACGAATTTGGAAAGGGAGAAATCATATGGCTGATAAAATAAATACGTTATTTAACGCGCTGGCCAACAACGGATGGCAAGGTTTGCTGGTCACCGACCCCACACATATCTATTATTTGACCGGCTTCGCCAGCGAGCCGCATGAAAGATTTCTCGGACTCCTGCTCGTGAGCGGGGAGGAGCCTGTGCTCATCGTGCCTGCGCTGGATGAAGATAAGGCCCGTGAGAGCTCTTCCGTCAGCCGCATCGTTACTCATACCGACACGGATAATCCGTATGAGCTTCTCAAAAGATTCATCGGCGGCAGCATGGATGTGTTCGCTATTGAAAAGGAGCACGTGTCCGTCGCACGCTACGAAGCGCTTTCCACATCGGTGGGCGCACAGCGCTACGAAGATCTCGGACCGGTGCTGCGCGAGATGCGGGTTAGAAAATCGGCTGATGAAATGCAGCGGCTGAAGCATGCCGTGCATCTGGTAGAGGAGGTGCTGCGCGGCGGGCTGACTCATGTCAGAGAGGGCATGACTGAGGTCGAATTGGTCGCCGAGCTTGAATACCGGATGAAGAAGCTGGGAGCAGACGGGCCCTCATTTGATACAACGGTGCTGTTCGGGGCCAAGACGGCTATGCCTCATGGGGAACCAGGGACGAAAAAGCTGACTCCCGGAGATCTGCTCATGATCGACATGGGCGTGTACGCGGACGGCTACGCATCCGACATTACCAGAACGTTTGCTTTCGGCAGCCTGTCCCCCGAGCTTGAGAAAATTTATAATACCGTGCTTCAGGCTAACCTGGCAGGGATCGCAGCCGCACGTCCTGGGGTCAGCTGCGCTTCTGTCGACCAAGCTGCGCGGGCTGTCGTTGAAGCAGCCGGGTACGGACCGGCATTCAATCACCGCGTAGGGCACGGCCTTGGCCTGGGCATTCACGAATACCCTTCCCTGCATGGCGCCAATGAAGATCCGCTGGTGGAGGGCATGGTCTTTACGGTTGAACCGGGCATCTATATTGCAGGCAAAGGCGGAGTCCGCATTGAAGACGATGTGCTGGTTACCGCAGATGGCGTCGAGGTGCTGACCTCCTTCCCCAAAGACCTTAAAATTTTGGCATAATACAAGCCGGATTGTGAAAAGGGACTGTTCCCGCAAGTCATCAGCGATGACGGGGAGCAGTCCCTTTTTCTCTTAAACGCCGCAGCGTTTTTTTACAGCTTAAGATGTTGCCGCCACATCCAGATCCGGTCCGCGGTCGTTATATACATCCTGATTATTCTCCTTGAGAATCTTGCTGGAGATCAAGCCTGACGTAATCGAATCATTGACATTCAGCGCAGTGCGGCCCATGTCAATGAGCGGCTCGACGGAAATCAGCAGCCCTGCCAGCGCTACAGGCATATTCAGTGTGGACAGCACGATCAGGGAAGCGAAGGTTGCGCCGCCGCCCACACCGGCCACACCAAACGAGCTGATGACAACAACGGCGATCAGGGTAAGAATGAAATCCCAGCTTGTCGGATCAATGCCAACGGTCGGTGCAATCATAACAGCCAGCATCGCCGGATAAATGCCAGCACAACCGTTCTGTCCGATGGTAGCGCCAAAGCTCGCGGACAGGTTCGCAATTCCCTCGGACACGCCGAGCTTGCGGGTCTGTGTCTCCACATTCAGCGGAATGGTAGCCGCGCTGGAACGGGAAGTGAACGCAAACACCAGGGTGGGCAGAACCTTCCGTACATAAGTGACTGGATTATAGCCAAACAGCGCGATCAGCACAAGGTGAATGACAAACATGATCAAGAGTGCCACATAAGAAGCCAGCACGAATTTGATCAGCTTTAAAATTTCATCCGGGTTGGTGGTCGACACCACTTTCGTAATCAGAGCGAGAATACCATATGGTGTCAGACGCAGCACGATGGTGACGATGCGCATGACCACCCCGTAGACCGCCTCAATCACATTGCGGAAGGTCTGCGCCTGCTCAGGCTTCTTGCGGTCCAATCCCAATACGGCCACGCCCACAAATGCCGAGAAAATAACTACAGCCAGCGTTGAAGTGCTGCGTGCCCCCGTCATATCTTCAAAAGGATTGGCAGGGATGAATGACAGCACCTGCTGCGGGATGGTCAAATCCTCTACCTCGCCTACACGCTCTTCCAGTGCCGCGCCGCGCGCCTGCTCGGCATCCCCTGCATTAATCTCAATCGCCGTCAGGTTGAAGGACAGGCTGGTCGCGATACTGACGGCTGCGGCAATCGCAGTCGTAATCAGCAGCACCGCAATAATGGAGAAGCTCATTTTCCCCAGATTTTGTTTGCCCTTCAGATTCATGATGGCCGAGATAATAGACACCATGATCAGCGGAATGACGATCATTTGCAGCAGCTTGACATATCCATTGCCCGCCAGGTTGAACCAATCCACCGATTTGGCTATTGTATCCGAGCCTGCACCATATACAAGCTGTAAAATGACACCATATACAAGCCCAAGGCCAAGGCCGGTAAATACTCTTTTCGTAAACGAAATATGCTTTCTCTGCATCCAGTACAAAATGCCCAGCAGTACCAGCATAACTACAACATTTAAAACAACCAGAAATGTATCCATAAAGATTTCCCCTCTCTCTTTGTATTTGTCCGGCAGCTTTGCAACAATTAAGCCTCCGGCTTTCTTTTTCCCGGGCAAATAGCCGCACTGAACACTATACCACAATTCCCCACCAAACAGGTATGATTTATTTTATTTCATGTGATGTATATGTCAAATACTACTTTAGGTTCATATTTTATTTTATATTCTAGTTAGATTTTACTATTCAACCTGCGGTTGATTTTGTAAAATAGGACTATCCTAGTTCTAAAGTGTTACGGATGCTGCAAAGCGCCGGCATGACTGCATGCGCATGGCGGCGTGCATCCGTCCGCAATCATGATGGCTACAGGATTACCATGGGCAGATTAGCCCGAAGAAATATGAAAGGAGAGCACTTATGCTGCGCTTTAACCGCTCTATCGCAGCCAAGCTGAAGCTATTAAACATCGCTATTCTGCTGGCTGCTTCGCTGCTATTCAGCATCAGCTTTTATGCCGTATCCATGAGTATCATCAACAGCTATGTCGTTCCACAGTCCGTTCAATCCCTTGAAACCGGTGCTCAGGAGCTGTACAGCAAATTGAATGCCACGCAGGCCCTGCAAACCCGTCAGAGCGGAGCGGGGGCCGTCATGACGGTGGAATCTTACCTTCAGGACAAGGTAAGCAGTCTCAAACTGGAATCCGCCTACCTTGCGACCATTACGGACCAGGAGGTGGCCGTTGTCGCCCGCAATGCCAAATCTGCTTATCAGATTGGGGACAAGCTGCCTTTCATGAATGAAATGCAGCTGGCTATAGACAGCCATGAGAGACAAATCAGCGGCGTGCACAAGGATCAGTACGGGGTACATAAGACAGCCTTTTACTCGATTCCGGGAAGCAATTTGATTGTGGCTGTGAACACGGATGTCGGCTTCATCGAACAGAAATCCAACCAGATCTTCTGGATTTGCCTGTTGATTACGGTCGGGGTCATTGCAGCAGGCTGGGTTGTTTCCACACTGACGGTCCGCAAAATTACCCGTCCGATTGCCGAGCTCCTGAAGCATAGCGAGCAAATCGCCGCAGGAGATCTGTCCCGTGATTTGCACATCCGGGGGCAGGACGAAATCGCGCAGTTGGCCGGAAGCTTCCGAAAAATGACCGTCAATTTGAAAGAAATGATCGGACAAGTATTATCCACCTCAAATGCTGTTGTTGAGGGATCTCACGAGCTGCTGCACCGGGTGGACACCATCAGCGGCACCACGCGGCAGTCAGCCCGTTCCGCCGAGGAGGTGACGAAAGGCAGCGTAACGATTGCCACCTCAGCCTCCGAAAATGCGCGCGCAATGGAAGAGATTACACAGGGGATTCAGCATATCGCTGCATCGTCCGGCGAGGTGTCGGACCAGATCAGCAGAGCCGCCGATGAGGCGGTAGGCGGAAATACACTGGCTCAAAACGCGGTTTCACAGATGAATCTTGTTGGACAAGCCGCTGAGGAATCTTTGAGGTATGTAAGTACGATGAACGAACGCTCGGAAGCGATTGGCGAGGTTGTATCCTCCATCTTTGAGATCACGAAGCAGATTCAGATGCTGTCCCTGAACGCCTCCATAGAAGCCGCACGCGCCGGCGAACATGGACGGGGCTTCGCCGTGGTAGCAGGAGAGGTTCGTAAGCTGGCGGAACAGTCGAAAACCGCGACACAGCAAATTTCCGACTACCTGCTCACACTTCAGGAAGATTCGCAAAAGTCTGTCGATTCCATGAATCGGGTGAATACCGAAATTGTATCCGGAACCGAATTGGTACAACAGGCCGGTGCAGCCTTCAACGAGCTGATGGATCTGATCCAGAATGTCAATCTGACCATTCAGGCCGTATCCGCCGCGACTGAAGAGGTATCTGCAGGCTCTGAGGAGGTTAGCGCGTCTGTGGAGGAAACTGCTCAAATTACGGCCAGAGCGCAGCAAATGCTGCAGGAGATCGGACACAGCGCGGAAAAACAGCTGGCCGAAATGGATGACCATACCCTTACCGTGCGCAAGCTGAACGAAGAAGCTTCCGCTCTGCAGCAGGCTGTGCTCAAATTCAAATTGTAGATTTTGCAATATTGGGTGGTCTGGGGCATTTCTTGGGGGGGGTTGTGAGACGCTCCGGGAACGAAGCATTCCTACAATCGCTGTTGACCCTTCGGGCCAAAGGCGACCGCTCCGCTTTTCCGGAATTGCTTCGTTCTCTCCGCTGCTCCGTGCGTCTCCCTGCTTCAAAAATGCCCATCAGAAATCGCCAATGTATTGCGGTTTCTGATGGGTATAAAAACCGGGAACAGGGGCGAGCTTCTCCTGTTCTCAAGCTTATGTTCTTCATGCGCAATGCCATGTATATGTATATGTATATGTATATGAGAAAGAGCGAGTATTTTGTGGAATTAGACCACGATACTCGCTCTTTTCATCTGAAATGGTTCTTTTTGTATTTCAATGACTGCCTACTATGATTTAATTTTCTTTACTTGGTAGCCCCATTTCTTCCGTTAGCCCCATGATGCTGTAGACTCTTTTCATATCCAGATGGGCACGGACCAGGTCGGCAATCCGGTCGAATTCGCGTTCTTTCGCTTCCCGCGCGGCAAAGGTTTGTCCCAATGGGGACAGTCCCTTGCTCAGCCGGATGCCATCCAGCCAGGAGCGGCGCAGCCTGTCATTATCAAATACGCCGTGCAGATAGGTTCCCCATACTCTGCCATCCGCTGCGGCGCTTCCCTCGTCAAACGGAACGCCGTCACCTCTGCTTACGCTGAACAGCGGCAGCAGATCGTCCTGGCCCTCCATCCGTTCCGTAATGCCCATATGTATTTCATAGCCTGTCACCGGGAACGCCTCTGTCAGGCCTGCAAGCGGCAAAGGATTGGCTGGTGCAAGGGTACCGCTGACTCTGACGGTCTGTTTTTCCTTCAGAAACGTCGTAATCAGCGGCAGCCAGCCCAGCCCCTCCGCTTCCTGCGGTTGTCCCGCTTCCACCGCATCCGGGTCCAGCAGCCGGCCACCGAGCATCTGATAACCGCCGCAAATGCCGACAAGCTGGCTGCTGCCCTTCTCCATGGCGATCCGGATATCCTCGTGAATTCCCTGCGCCTTCAGCATTTCGAGATCGCCTATCGTATCCTTCGTTCCCGGCAGAATGATGGCATCAGGAACACCAAGCTGCCCCGGCTCCGTAACAAACCGTATACTTACATCCGGCTCCTCCGCCAATGCGTCCACATCTGTAAAATTTGAAATCCGCGGATAGCGGATCACCGCAATATCCAGTTCCTTTCCCTGCGCGCGCGACTTGGGCAGCTTGTCCAGCACGACCGAATCCTCCGCCTCGATCTTGATGTCCGGGACGTAAGGCAGGACGCCGAGCACCGGAATTCCCGTCCGCTCCTCCAGCCAGTCCAGTCCGGGCTGCAGCAGCGACAAATCACCTCTGAATTTGTTAATGATAAAACCCTTGATTCGCTTCACCTCATGCGGCTCCAGCAGCTCTATGGTTCCCACAAGCGAAGCGAAGACCCCGCCCCGGTCGATATCGGCCACCAGCAGCACAGGAGCGTCCGCCCAGCCGGCCAGGTTCATGTTGACGATGTCCCGCTGCTTCAGATTGATTTCGGCCGGGCTGCCTGCGCCTTCCATCACTACGATGTCGTATCGGTTGCGCAGACGGTCAAGAGCGTCCATAACGGTCTGCCTGGCCTCCGGCAGAAAACGGTTCCGGTAATCGGCCGCGCTCATATGGGCATAGGGCACTCCGTGCACAACAATTTGCGAATGCATATCCCTGACCGGTTTGATCAGGATTGGATTCATGTCAGTGGTTGCTTCGATGCCGCTGGCTTCCGCCTGAACCCCCTGCGCGCGCCCTATCTCCTTGCCATCAGCCGTGACATAGGAATTGAGCGCCATATTTTGTGATTTAAACGGGGCGGGCCGGTATCCATCCTGCTTGAAAATCCGGCATAGAGCCGCAGTGACCACACTTTTGCCGACATCCGAGGCAGTGCCCTGCAGCATCAGGACAGCGGCAGTCTGCTGCCCTGCCGTTTTCTTTTCGGTCATTACAGGTCCCCTCCTCTATCATAAATCCAAATTGGAACTTAAGTTGTGGCCTGTGGCCTTTAGAGTAGCAGCCTGTGCAGCAGTACCACCGCAAGCAGCAGCAGAGCCTCCAGCAGCTCATTCAGCGCGCCATAGACGTCGCCCGTTAATCCGCCCAGCCGCTGGCTGATTCGTTGTGCTGTCCATTTGCCAATGATCCACGACAGCACCGGAATCACCAGGAAGGCAGCCATGAACGGAGACATGAGGACGGCCGGGTTCAGAAGCGCAAGCAGCACGCTCAGCATGGCGGCCAAGAGGGCGGCAAGGCCTGCCTCACGTCCCCTGAGCGTGTGAAACTGCCCGGCCAGACCCTCCCCTTGACGCGCTTTGGGCCACCCGGACAGGGCAGCCACCATGAACCAGCGGCTCCAGAGCAGTGGCAGCAGCAAGGCGGTGGACCAGAGTTTTTCATCAATTACCGTATAAATAAGGGAAACCTTCAGCAGCAGAAGCAGAACGCAGGCGATCACGCCCATCGCTCCTACTCTGCTGTCCTTCATAATCTCCAGCATTCGCTCACGGGAACGATAGCTCAAGAGCGCGTCAGCCGAATCCATCCATCCGTCAAGATGCAGCCCCCCGGTCAGCCATACCCAAAGCATCAGGACCAGGACGGCCGCCGGAAATGGCGGCAGCAGAAGGGCCGACAGATAAGCAGCCGGCCAGACTACCGCAGCAATGGCGAGGCCGACAAGCGGATAATAGACCGTGCTTCGCTGCAGCAGTTCAGGCGAGAAATCGCCTCCGGACTTGACCGGGAAGCGTGACAGGAACTGGAACGCCGCTGCCGCTGCCTCAAGCCCCCGCTTCACAGCCGGTACTCCAGCCGCTTTAATTCAACAGCGACACCTGCGGTGACGAGAAATACTTCCCCGCACACACCCGCAATCCGCTGATTCATGATCCCGCTCAAATCCCGGTACAGCCGCCCCAGCGGATACTCGGGCACGATGCCGCTGCCAACCTCGTTGGTCACAAGAATCAGCTCGCCGGGATAGGACGCCACCGTCTCAGTGAGGCGTTCGACCGCTTCACGCGCAGAAGCCTCCCCTTCGTCCCCAGCGGCGAGCAGGACATTGGACAGCCACAAGGTAAGGCAGTCTACCAGCACCGCAGGCGGCCCGCCGCTGCTTGCAAGCCTGTCCAGCAGACCGGGGAGCTCCAGCGGCTCCTCCAGCGTGCGCCAAGGATAGGCGGCTTCGGCACGCAGGCTGCGGTGAAGAGCGATCCGCTCCTTCATCTCATCGTCGAAGGCCTGCGCGGTTGCCACGTACACAGCCGCGTCAGCGCGTGATATGCAGAGCCGCTCGGCAAAGCCGCTTTTGCCGCTGCGTGCCCCACCTGTAATCAGCGACTTCATGCTTCCAGCACTCCCGTTCCGTCGGAAACGCCCGCACTGGCGAATGTCGCCATCTCCCGCATCACTGCACAAGCCGAATCAATCAGTGGCAGGGCCAAGACACCGCCCGTGCCCTCTCCGAGCCGCATGTCCAGCCGGAGCATCGGCTCCAGGCCAAGCACTTCAAGCAGCACAGCATGCCCTTTCTCATCGGAGACATGCGATGCCAGCATATAATCCAGGCTGGCCGGACACAAGCGGCTGGCAGCAAGCGCTGCCGCGCCGGAGATGAATCCGTCCAGGACGACGGGACAGTTCCGGGCCGCTGCACCGAGAATAAGGCCCGCCATGCCCGCAATCTCCAGTCCGCCCACCTTTGCCAGCACGTCGATGGCGTCCTCTCTGTCAGGCTGATTAACGGATAGCGCCTGCTGCACAGCCCCCGTTTTACGGCTCAGGCCCTCATTGTCCACTCCTGTCCCCCGTCCTGTCAGCAGTGAAGGCTCCAGTCCAGTAAATGCACTGGCCACAGCCGCGCTGGCCGTCGTATTTCCGATGCCCAGCTCACCGGTGACGAAAAGCTGTATCCCCCGCTCGCAGGCCTCTTCAGCCACAGCCGCTCCCGCCAGAATCGCCTGCTCCGCCTCCTCACGCGTCATAGCCGGACCCTTGGCCATGTTGGCCGTACCTTTTCTAAGCTTGCGGTTCAGCAGGGCCGGATGGCTGATATCCGCATTTACGCCCATATCGACACAGACCACCTCAGCTCCCGCCTGCCGGGAGAACACATTGACGGCGGCACCGCCTGCCAGCATATTCAGCAGCATCTGGGGGGTCACCTCGGCAGGATAGGCGCTGACGCCTTCCTCACATACCCCGTGGTCCGCAGCCATAACTACCACAGCCTTCCGGGCCAAATCCGGCTTTGGCTGGCCGGTGATGCCGGCTGTCCGAATAACCAGGCTTTCCAGCTTCCCGAGGCTGCCCGGCGGTTTTGTCAATTGGTCCAAATGCGCTGCGGCCAGCCGCTTGGCTTCCTCATCAGGCAAAGCTATGCTTTGGACAAGCCGCTTCAGAGCTTCATTCATCCTTCCACTTCCTAACCTTAATGTATTTAAGAACAGAGTCGTCTCTGGGTCCCTATTCCCTTCGTTTCAGCATGAGCTGCGGAACCGCGCTGTCGGGGTGGGGCATGACATGGCTGTCCACGCCGAACCAGCGACGGATATTGTCCTCTGTGAGCATTTCCGCAGCCGTTCCCGCTCCCTCGATACGGCCGTTTTTCAGCACCAGCAAAGAATCACAAAATTGAGCCGCCAGATTCAGATCATGCAGGACGGCAATGATGGTAATGCCCGCCTTCGCCCGCCATTCGGCCAGCATCTCCATGAACTGGAGCTGATAATGAAGATCGAGATAGGTCGTAGGTTCATCCAGCAGCAGAATCTGCGGGTCCTGGGCCATCACCTTGGCGAGCGCCACCCGCTGCCGCTGGCCTCCGCTCAGCTCGTCCAGTTTCCGTTCGGCCAAAGGCGCAAGCCCGAGCTGATCCAGCACGCGTTCAACGATATCCGCGTCGGCATCCTTCCCGGCCCAATCCAGATGAGGGTATCTGCCCATTTCCACGACATCCCTGACCGTATACCCGACCGGAGGCACTCCCTCCTGCTGCAGCACGGCCACGATACGCGAGAGCTCCTTACGTCTGTAGGCGGCCGCGTCCCGGCCTTGAATGTGAACGATTCCAGCATCAGGCTTGTCCACCCCGGACAGCAGCCGGATCAGGGTCGATTTGCCGCTCCCGTTCGGGCCGACGATCCCCCACCACTCTCCGGAGGCTGTGCCCCAGTTGATATCGGATAACGCCTGCACCCGGCCAAAGGTTTTATGCACCCCCGACACGCTGGCTGCCCTGAACTGTGTGCTCATCACGACAGTTCTCCTTTCCGCTGCTTCTTGTTGCGCTGCAGCAGGTAAGCGAAGAACGGAGCTCCCACAAATGCCGTAACGACCCCGAGCGGAATTTCTGTCGGTGCCAGCAGCGTGCGTGCGGCCGTATCCGCCCATACCATAAAGATAGCGCCTCCCAGCGCGGACAGCGGAATGATCAGCCGGTAGTCCGGTCCGGTCAGCAGGCGGATCATATGCGGCACAACGAGCCCCACAAAGCCGATCACCCCGCAGACGGATACCGACGCCGCCGTCAGAAAAGTCGCCGCAATCAGCACCCACAGCTTCGTCCTGTTCACATTTACGCCCATATACGCTGCCTGCCTTTCTCCCAAGGCCAACATGTTCAGTACACGGGCTTTACTGCACAGGAACACCAGCCCGAGCATGACGTAAGGAAGAATAATGCTCGGATATGCCCAGCCCTTCAGGCTGAGGCTTCCCATCGTCCAATACAGGATTTCATTGACGGTCTCCTTGGACATGGCCGTCAGCAAAGAGACGACCGCCCCCAGAAAGGACTGCATGACCACACCGGACAGGATCAGGCTTTGAGTGGGAATTTTTCTTTTTTCCCCTGCCAGCAGGATCACAAAATATAAAGTAAGAATTCCTGTAGTGAAGGCCACCATCGGCAGGGTCCAGAGGCCGAAAAACGAATACTGAAGTCCCCAGTAAATCAAAAATGCCGCTCCGACCGACGCGCCCGACGATACCCCAAGGGTAAAGGGATCGGCCAGCGGGTTGCGCAGTACGCCCTGGAAGGCCGCGCCTGCAAGCGCAAGCGCCGCACCAGTCAGCATGCCGAGCAGAACGCGCGGCAGGCGCACGTTAACAATAATTTGCTCGGCCGGAGCATCCCAGAACGGCGTAATATACATCCCGGCCCACGGCAGGTGGTGCATCAGAATGCCAGCGATCTGCTGGACAGGCAGCCGCACGGAGCCGATGCCCAGGCAGACCAGCACGGTCAGGATCAGCAGAACGAATCCGGCCAGGCCGTACGCAACAAGCTTGCGGTTCATTTAAAGATTTCCGGATAGATGGCCTTGGCCACTTCCTTGAGCCCTTCCGTCACACGTGGTCCCGGACGGCTGAGCAGGTTATCGTCCAGACCGAACACACGGTTATTGCGGATTGCGTTGATGTGGCTCCAGCCGCCACGCCCTTTGATGATCTGCTCCAGTGTCTTCCCATTCTCATCCACCACACTTTTGCTATACAGGATGACATCCGGGTTAGCCGCGATGACCTTTTCTTCGCTGATCTGGTTCCAGCCTTCCGTGTCGGAAGCGATGTTCACCCCGCCTGCCAGGCTAATCAGCTCGTCCATAAATTCTCCCTTGCCAACCGTCCAGCCTGGCGAAAATTCAACATACACCCGCAGTCTCTGGTCCTCGCCGATATTTTTAACTCCCTCCTGCACCTCAGCGATATCGGCCTTCATTTTATCAGTTACAGCCTTGGCCTCCTGCTGGCGGTCCATTACTTTGCCATACAGGGTGATATTGTTCATAACGTCCTCTACCGTCTTCGGATCGGTCTTGAAGATGGTAATGCCCAGGTCGCGCAGTTTGTTGACGGCCTCTTCGCTCATCGATATGCCTGTAAAAACTATGTCAGGCTGGGCAGCGATAATGGCCTCTTCATTCGGCTTTGTAATGCCGCCCATCTTCGGCTTGGATTTGGCCGCTTCCGGGTAATCATCATAATCCGATACACCGACGATTTCCTTGTCCAAACCAAGAGCGAACAGCGCCTCCGTCTCGGCCGGGGATACGGAAATCACCTTTTCCGGGGCCTTCTCAAAAGTAAACTCCTGTCCGGTCGCATCCTTAACGGTCAGCGGATAAACGGTAGCTCCCGCTTCTTCCGCCGGCGCTGTTTGCTGCGAAGAAGCTCCGCTGCCGCCTGCAGCCTCATTGCCTGCCCCTGTATTGCCACATGCAGCCAGCGCTGCAATCAGCATCAGCGCCAGCAGCACGGTCATCCAACTCTTTATTGATCTGGTCACAATGCTTACTCCCCTTTTCTTCTGTATAGTCCGGCTGTGCAAAAGAAAACCCGGCCCTCATGAGAGGACCGGGCTCTGCGTCAGCCGATATCCGCAGCAGGCAAGTGCCGTGCCGCGCGGATTCATTGCCGCGAACCCGCCATCCTTTCCGCGAAGGAGCGACGGTCTAAACGGACCAGGCAGGTCTCCTGACTTACGGGAATTGAATTGCTCAAGACCGGCGCCTTCCCGCCACGGTATTTCCTGCGGCAGTGGCGTATCGCCGTCCATACCCGTTTCACAGTGGCGGGACCGTGCCGGAATTGCACCGGCTTCCCTTTTAACAGAACGGCGGAATTCGCAGTCTTCTGCGCCGCTCTGACCTAGTCTGCTGTCAATTTCAATCAGGCCATACTTTTCAAAGTGATTATAGGTGAAAAAAGACGTCTGTACAACCCGAACAACCAGCAAGTCTGCCGTCAAAATCAAGGAAAACCCGCCGGGGCGGGCTTTACAAATTTGTGAACGAATGCAGGCCAGACCCGGGTTAGGCAGGCGCCAAGTCGGGGTTAGGTAGATATGATGCTACTCAGCCAGCTTCCTGTAATGTGCCCATCCTCATATCTTAGACGCAGCCCCGCCATGCCAGCGGGCGGCAGCTGAATGGACCAGAAGTCAAGACCAGGCACGGTCCGCGCGGCCAGTTGGCGGATCACGCCGCCATGGGTGACTGCAAGTACGGCAGGAATTACAGCTGTATCGCTTTCTTCCCCCTGCAAAACATCCTTCACCAGATCGTTCAAAAAGCCGTTAAGCCTGTCTTCAAAATGCTCCAGACTCTCGCCGCCGGGCGGAGTGACACAACGCGGATTGTCCAGCCAGGACCTGTACAGCTGCATATCTTTAAGCGATTCGTAGGTTTCGCCGTCCCATGCCCCGAAGTCCAGCTCACGCAGCCTCTCGTCCAGAGCAGCCTCAGCCGCAAGCTGGGGCGCGGCAAGCCTCAGCGTCTCTGTACAGCGGCGAAGGTCGCTGCTGTACACTTTGGCAAAACACATCCCGCGCAGCCGCTGCCCAAGCGCCCCCAATTCACCTTCCGCATCAGGAAGCAATCCCGGATCGGCATGTCCCACATAACGTCTTTCGCGATTCCACTGCGTTGTCCCGTGCCGGACAAGGATTAAATCCAACTCACAGAATGTACTGCTGCTCATTTTATATACCTCCCCCGGAATCAGGCTCTTCATTGCGGCGGCGTAACCATCCAGCCTATCTCCCCGGCTGCCACACAGAGCAGCACGAACAACGAGGAAGAAAGGAACATCAGCGCAGTTGTCCGCCTGATATCCTCCGCTTCCAGCGGTCGGAGCGGGTCTCCCATATAGGCTCTGAAGGAGCGTACCCCATGGTATACATTGTACCCGCCCAGTCTGACGCCAAGCGCGCCCGCGACCGCCGCTTCCGGAAATCCGCTGTTGGGGCTTGGATGGAGCCGCGCATCGCGCCGTATCGTCCGCCAGCTGCGAAGCGACTCCAGCCTCTTCAGCCACGCCGCGACGACAAGCAGCACTGCCGTAAGCCGGGCGGGAATGTAATTGGCCGCATCGTCAAGCCTTGCCGACGCCCAGCCCAAATGGAGGTACTTCTCATTTTTATAGCCGACCATAGAATCAAGTGTATTGACCGCACGGTAGGCCATAGCCAGGGGCGCACCGCCGATCAGCGCATAAAACAACGGTGAAATAATCGCGTCAACGATATTTTCGGCAATTGTTTCCACCGTACCACGCACAATTTCCGGCTCATCCAGCTCCTGCGTATCCCGTCCCACGATCATGCCGAGCGCCGCGCGGGCTGCAGGCAGATCACCGGAGCACAGCTCCCTGTACACCGCCATGCCCGCATCCTTCAGCCCTTTGGAGGCGATGGTCGTTGCAATGAGCAGCACCTCCGCGCCAATAGCCAACCAGGGATGGATTCTTCCAAGCAAAAATACGACAAGCCAGGTCAGCAGATACGCTGCCCCCACGATGGTCAGGGGAAGCAGCATACCCGCCCAGCGCAAGGCCTTCGTGCTGCGGGCGTAGCCGCGTATGATGCTCTCCACGAAGGTGATCAGCTTGCCCATGCCGATCACAGGATGGGGAATCCAGCGCGGATCACCGATCATCCGGTCCACGATGTATGCCGCCACAATGATCAGGCTACCTGTCACGCCGCTCCTCCTCCAGCACACGCCCCAGGGTGTCCAGCAGCAGCAGATTATCCTTCCGTTCTTTGACGGCGACCCGGAAATGGTTTTCCGACAGCCCTGGGTACATGGCACAGCTGCGGATGAGAATGCCGCGCCGTCCCAGCGCTTCCTGCAGTTCGACCGCCCTCCACATCCCCGGCGCGCGCACCAGCAAATAGTTGGCCTCGCCCGGAATTACCGCACAGCCCAGTTCCGCCAGCCCTGCCAGCAGCCTCGCCCGCTCAGTTTGAACGAGTTCCAGCGTCCGTTCCTCATAATCGGCGCCGGCATGCAGACAAGCTTCTCCAGCCAGCAACGCCAGTCCGTTGACACTCCAGGTCACCTGCTTGGCGGTCAAACGGCGGATCATGCCCGGATGAGCCACGGTATAACCGAGCCGCAGCCCCGGAATCGCGTAAAACTTCGTCATGGAACGGATCAAAATCACGTTCGGATACCGTTCCAGACTTTGCAGCAAGGACACCCTGCTTTCCACGGGTATAAAATCCGTAAATGCTTCGTCCACTACAAGCACCGTGCCCGTCCTTGCCGATGCAGCAGCCAGGGCATCCAGTTCTTCCTGACCATACTGTACCCCATTGGGGTTATTCGGCTGGCCAAGGAAGAGTACGTCCACTTCTTCCATCAGACCGACCATCTCCGCCTTGTCCGCTCTCCACTGCTGCGAGGCCCTGCCATACACCCTGCTGACCTCAGCCCCGAATTTGGCCGCAAGCTCCGCATATTCCGAGAAGCACGGCTCCACGATGCCCACTCTCGCCGGAGCGAGAGCCAGCAGCACAAGCGCCATGCATTCCGCTGCCCCATTGCCGATGCCGATCCATTCCGGCGCGAGCTGCAAGCTGCGGGACAGCAGACTCTTCAGCGTCCGGTGACCCGGGTCCGGATAACGGATAACCGCCCGCAGCCCGCTGCGCAGCGCCTCCCTGACTTCGGGAGGTGGGCCGAGCGGATTGATATTCGCGCTGAAATCAACGAAATCAGTCGCACGCCTGCCAAACACGGCAGCCGCCGTCTCCATATCACCGCCATGGCCGAAAACTTCTATCATATCCATCAACCTTTCCGGACGAATTCCGTTCTGTTTCCCATTATGACGCTGTATTTCACGTTCCGTCAATCGGTGCAATCTTTTGTGTCCTGTTGTTATTTCGGTTACAATGAAAGACGAATCTTGTCATAAACGGAGGAACGAACATGCTGTTCATCGACAATAAAGGAATCACCGATCCAGCCATCAATCTGGCGATCGAGGAATATGCCCTAAAGCATCTTCCACTGGACGACAGCTACCTGCTCTTTTACATCAACAGACCGTCCATTATTATAGGTAAGCATCAGAATACAGTGGAGGAAATCAACAACGAGTACGTGAAGGACAACAATATCCAGGTCGTGCGCCGTTTGTCGGGCGGAGGGGCTGTATATCACGACCTCGGGAACCTGAATTTCAGCTTCATCACCAAAGATGACGGACAATCCTTTCACAACTTCCTCAAATTCACGCAACCGGTAATCGACGCCCTGCGCGACATGGGGGTAAATGCGGAAATGACGGGACGCAATGACCTTCAGGTCGGGGAGAAAAAAATTTCCGGCAACGCCCAGTTTGCCACCCGCGGTCGTATGTTCAGCCACGGCACGCTCATGTTTAATCTTAATCTGGATGATGTGCAGGCGTCCCTGAACGTCAATCCGGAGAAATTCAAATCCAAGAGCACAAAATCCGTGCGCAGTCGGGTAGCCAATATTGCCGACCTGATGGATCACCCGATGACGATTGAGGAGTTCCGGGGCGAGCTGCTGCGCCATATTTTCGGCATGGAGCCAGATCAGGTCCCGCAATATGAGCTGACTGAAGCCGACTGGGCCAAGATTCATGAAATTTCCGCCGAGCGCTACCAGTCCTGGGATTGGAACTACGGCCAATCGCCTGAATCCAATATCAAGCATGTGAAGAAGTTCCCGGTCGGCCTGATCGACATCCGGATGGACCTGAAGGATGGCCGAATCCGGGAAATCAAAATCTACGGTGATTTCTTCGGCGTCGGCGACGTGGCGGATATCGAAAATGCGCTGCGCGGCAAGCGTTATGAAGAGGCTGAGGTGCGTGAAGCTCTGGCTTCTCTGGACATCAAGCATTATTTCGGCAATCTGGAGCTGGATGATTTCATCGGACTTGTTTTCCTTGAAGACTGAACGTCTGCAATGCCAAAACGTACGATATAGAGAAAAAGGAGAGAAACTACATGTACAAACTGATAGCCATCGATATTGACGATACGCTGATCAACGATGAGAAAGAAGTTACTCCTGCAACACAGAAGGCACTGGAGGCCGCTGTCGACAAAGGTGTTGTTGTAACGCTGGCAACCGGGCGCGCTTATGCCTCTGCACAGGCTATCGCCCGCCAGACGGGGCTCAACGTGCCGATCATTACCTATCAGGGAGCTCTGGTTAAGAACCTGATGGATGAAAAGGTACTATATGAGCGCTATGTTCCGGTCGTCGCTGCCCGCCGCCTGTTTGAGTTCTGCCTGGAACGCAACCTGCATCTGCAGACATACGTGGATGACAAGCTGTATGCGCGTGAGGAGAACCAGAAGCTGCTGGACTACTCCGCACTGAACAAGACGTCTTATTATATTGAACCGGTTTTCAGCAAAATGATTGAACAGCCTACTCATAAAATGCTCATCATCGACGAGCCGGACTACCTGGATGAAATTGCGCCGCAATTGCGCGAGCTGCTGGGCGATGAAGTGCATATTACGAAGTCCAAGCCTTACTTCCTCGAAATTATGCATAAAGAAGGCACCAAGGGCCATGCCCTTACGTTCCTGGCGCAGCATTTCGGCTGTGACATGTCCGAAACGATCGCCATCGGCGATTCCTGGAATGACCATGAAATGCTGGAGTGCGCTGGACTTGGCGTAGCCATGGGCAATGCCATTGATGCGCTTAAAGAGCTTGCCGACTACGTTACACTCACCAATAACGAAGACGGAGTCAAGCATGTGATCGATAAATTTGTGCTGAACGCGGTCTAAGCCACAGGCACGGGTTTATAACGTATTCACTGCAAAGAAGCCTCTTTCCCTTTTAGATGGAAGAGGCTTCTTTTTCATATTAACGTCATCTCCGGCCCTCTGTCCGTCGTGTTCATTCCAGTTCCAGCTCCATAAATACATTCGCTCTTGCATAAGGCATGGGCCCGATTTGCTCAACCGAAACGTGTTTGAAGCCAACGGATTCGTAAAGATGAACGGCATTCGGCAGCTTGGTGCTGCTCCCTAAAAAGAGAGAAGCTGCCCCAAGCTCACGTGCGCGGTGAATAGCGGCAAGAATGATTCTCCGCCCGTATCCACGCCCTCGGCACTCGGGTGCAACGCTCATCTTCGAAAGTTCGAACACGCCAGCTCCGGTTGGCACGAGTGCAGCGCATCCAACGATCTCAGTACTACAGTGAAGGCGCTTATCATGCTTGTCAGTCTATAACTTTATTTTTCTGGCCCAATACTTTATTTCCTGCGAGCAGTGCAGCTTTACGCCGGAGCCAATCCCATGCCGTCTGGTTCATAAAAATCAATCCCCCCAGAATCAGGACAACACCCGCGAGGCTGATCAGGCTGATCTCCTCCCCATACAGCAGCACACCAAGACCGACGGCAATCGGCGGTGATATGTAGAGCCATGTCGAAGGAAAGAGCGGGTTCGTCCGTGCCATAATCCAGTAAAACAGGCTGTGGCCCACCATGGAGCCAATCACAGTCAGATACAGAAGTGAAGCAGCAGCCGGAACAGGAGCCCAATCGCTGAACTGCCAGGTTTCAGTCAAAAGTGATAACACAAGCAGCCCCAGACCTCCATGAACCATCTGGGCGGCATTCAGGGCAATCGGATTCGTACCGGCCAGCTTTTCCGTCACATGCTTGGAATACACCGCGCCGCCCGAATAACAAATCTCTCCCAGCAGGATTACCACACAGCCCAATACCCACAATCCGCTTATGTCCACAACAATGCCGGGAATCATCACAAGAATCACACCCGTAAACCCTGCCAGGCAGCCGATGACGGAGCGGCGTGATACCTTTTGCCGCAGCAGTAGGGATTGAATCAGCACGATCAGCAGCGGGCCGGTTGCGGAAAGCACGGCCCCGATCCCCGAGCTGACATGCTGCTCCGCCCAGTACAGGGCGGCGAACGTTCCGAACGTTAATCCGGCGCCGCTGATCATCGTTTCCTTGCGCAGCAGCAGCGACAGCTTCGCCCTGCCGGTCACTCGCAGCACAATCAGCAGAATTATACCTGCGGCAGCAAAACGGATGCCCCCTGACAGAAACGGGGGAAGACCTGCATCAATCCCCACTTTAATGACCAAAAAAGTTGTCCCGAAGATCAAGCACATGATTGTAAAAGCAGCAGCTACCATCTTGTTCCCTCCTTGTTGTGCTTCATGATAATGCAGCAGGGACAGAACAGATAAAATGATACAGAACAGACTGGTGCTATATAAGGTACAATGAAGCAAAGGAGCGTGAGAAAAATGACGTTCAAAACGTTTTTTCAGGCTGACGCCGCCACCAGACTATATGAACAGGTCATGGATTATATCCAGGTGCGGATCGAACGCGGAGAGTGGAAGGAGCACGAAAAGCTTCCTTCCGTTCGCAGGCTTTCGGAGGAGCTGGGGGTGCACAGGCTGACGGTATTCCGGGCTTATCAGGAGCTCAAAAATAAAGACAAAATCTATGTAAAAGATAAATCAGGCTATTATGTACAGCCCGCGAACGGACAGAAGGACCGGGAACCGGCCGACGATCCCGTATACGGCAGCTGGCTGCAGGCGGATAACCTTGCACGCATTCATGCCATTCAGGTGGACTATCAGTTTTCCAAATCGCTCATTGACCCTGCCCTGCTGCCGAACCGGTTCTGGGCGGAGCTGATGGTGAACATGTTCCGCGAGTATCCCAGGCTTCCAGGCACTTACTCCACCGTCCAGGGAGATGCGGAACTGCGCGAAGAGCTGGCGGCTCACTTTTCGAATACCGGGCTTTTTCACCTGACCGCCGATGAGCTGCTCATTACCTCCGGCGGACAGCAGGCCATCGATGTGACGGCAAGGACCCTGATCCGCCCCGGAGACCGTGTGCTGGTGGAGCGGCCTGCATATGGGCCGGCCATGGAAATCTTTCGCAGACAGGGAGCGCGGCTGCTGACGGCCGATATCCGCCCGGACGGATATGATATGGAGCGGATTGAACAATGCATGCGCACCGAGAAGCCGCGGCTGTTCTATATCAATCCGACCTTTCACAATCCGACGGGCTTCACCGTGCCGGCCGCACAGCGCAAGCTGCTGCCAGAGCTGGCCGAACGATATGGCTGTGTCATCCTGGAGGATGACAGCACTTATGACATCCATTTCGGCTATAAGACTCCGCCGCCCGTATTCACCTATGCCACAACCGGGCATGTCATTTACATTCGCAGCTACAGCAAATACGTAGCGCCCGGCTTGCGCATCGCTGCTGTAGCCTGCCGGGGAGACCATTTGCCAGGGCTGCTGGCAGCCAAATCCTTGACCGATAACGGGTCTCCCCTGCTGAACCAGAAGCTGTTCCTGCAGTATTTCCGTTCGCCGCGCATGCAGCAGCATCTGGAGAAGCTGTGCACAGCGCTGCAGCTGCGCAAGGAGGCGATGGAGCGCTGCCTGGCGGACTCCGGATGGACATGGCACAGTCCCGCAGGCGGGCTTAACCTGTGGGTGCAGTTGCCCCGTCAGGTCGACATGCGCCGTTTCCTGCAGGCAGCGCTGGCGCAATCCGTATCTTTTATACCAGGCCATGTGTTTGATCCGCTAGGTTCTGCGGAAAATCCACATATCAGGCTGTCCTATCCTTTTGCCAACGAAGGGCAGATCCGTGAAGGCATGCAGAGGCTGCTCTCGGTCTATGAATCTATTCATTAAGAAGTTTCGGAAAATAGCAGCCTAGCTGTCACGGTGAGCCAGAGATACCTTTGTTCCTGTCCGGGCAAGAGTAGTAGCTTCCGGCAGGGGATAAGCCCGGTTCACATCCACATCATGGGACATATGGGTGAACAGCGTCCGCTTCGGCTTGATCTCGGCCAGCAGCTCCTGGGCTTCCAGCATGTCATACACCGAGCGGCCAGAGTACTCCGCCTCTTCGTGGTAGAAGCTTGTTCCAAGCACCAGCATATCCAATCCGTTCAGGGGCTGTTTCTCGGCTTCATTGAGGCCAATGGAGTCCGAGCAGTAAGCCCACGTGAAACCATCCTTGGTCATACGATAGGCGTAAGAATAACCGTTCTTGCCGTGATTGACACGCCAGCCCTGAATGTCCCAGCCAGCCAGGCGGACGCCGCCGTCTGCAGGCAGCAGGTCCAGATGCCCCGGCAGCCACGGAAACTGGCGCAGGATGACGTCAATGACCTCCTGCGGAGCATACATCCGGCCCCGTCGGCCCTGCCAGCGGCAGGCATCCGTCCATTCCGGCAGACCTGCAATATGATCAAAATGGGCATGAGTCACGAGGATCGTATCTATATGGCGCATACCCATGTTCTCCATCTGTTGGCGCCAATCCGGGCCGCAATCGATGAGAAACGATTCGTGATCCCCCTCCACCAGCACCGACGATCTCAGCCTCCGGTTGGCTCCTGTCTGACGCGCTTCCTCACATACAGCACAGCTGCAATAGACGCGGGGAACACCCATCGCATCCCCTGTTCCCAAAAAAGTAAGTTGATTCATCCGTAGAGTTCCTTCCTGAAATTCAAATTTTCGGTCAGGGCTGCCAGGCCTAGCCACCCAGCCCCATGCTTCTTCATTATACCTGTACCCTGTTACAGAAAAAAACACTGCCGGCCCATATCCGGGCTGATCGGCAGTGTTCACTGAAAAGAAATATTTGATTCTTCAAGTTCATCTTACAATCCGGCTAATACCTGATACCAGATTCCCCGCTTGGAATAAAGTTCGTCCTTCACCTTGTCCCATCCGCCCAGATAATTGATATCAAATAAACCCGACGGCTGTGGAAAGCGGCTCTTCGTTTCTTGGAATACTTTATCATCCACGGCACGAAAACCGTTTTCGGCAAAAATCCGCTGTGCTTCCTCTGACTGCAAATAATCCACAAACGCTTCGGCCAGCTTGCGGTTGCCGTGCTTATCCACATTTTTATCGACCACTGCAGCCGGATTCTCGATCAGGATCGTATGCTCGGGGACAACAATATCGTATTTAATCCCTTTGGCAATCCGGGCCAGCAGTTCATTTTCATAGGTAACAATGACGTCTCCTACTCCGTATTCAAAGGCAGCCATCGACGCACGTCCGCTTTTGTCCAGTGATTCCACATTCCGGTGAACCTCCTCCAGAAACTGCTTCGCTGCTGCCGGATCTTTCTTTCCTTGTTCCTCCGACATCTTCAGACCCGCACCGTAGATCGCATTGATGTCCCACTGAGCGCCCCCGGACGTCTTCGGGTTAGGATACAGCACCTTAACCCCTGGCTTGGTTAAATCCGCAAAATCAGTAATTCCGAGCGGATTGCCCTCTCTTGTCCCGAGCACAACGATGGAGCGTGTAATCATGCCCTCATGCTTCCGTTCCTTCCACTGCGGACTGATCAGCCCGGCACTCACCAGCTTCTTGACATCGCCCTCCATGGCCAGCATGGTAACATCCGCCTCAAAGCCACCCGCAATCGCCCGCGCCTGGGTGCCAGAGGCTTCGTACGATTCCTGGAATTCAACCTTCTGCCCCGTCTCGGCTACCCATTTGGCCTGAAAACGGGGAATGATCTCAGCCATCGCATCCTTGACGACACTGTAAGCGCCGATAACCAGGGTGGCATCCGCCGGCCGGGCGCTGGCTGCCGCCTCCTGCGCCTGATCCGCTCCACCGCAGCCCGCCGTCACCACCGCGACGGCGAGCAGCAGAAACAGCACCGTCAAGAACCGCTGTTTTGTTCCGTTTAACCTGCTGCGCATACCACATGCTCCTCGCTGTCCCTCATATTCAATCAGATCATGACCGGCATCGGGTCTTCCTTCAGTCTGTTCTCCACCATCCAGCTTGCTTCGTCGTTAAACAGGTAGGCCCGGTGAATGAGCACCCGCACTTCCTCTCCCGGATGCAGCGTCTGCTTTTCCAAGGATCTGTAGGTAATCAGGCGGTTTTGGCCCACTTCAACCTCCACCATCCACTCGCTGCCGCGGAAATGCAAATGCCGTACTGTGCCGGCTTCGGTGGCGGAATGCAAAGTAAATTCGTGATCATGGCCCATCTCAATATATTCGGGACGGATCAATGCGCGGGTTCCAGGACCTGCGGCGGTATCGAATCCCTTCAGGGTTGAGGCATCCTCCACGATTGTGGATTCGCCGATAAACGAAGCGACGAACGGTGTGCCAGGACTTTTGTAAATATCCCAGGGCGTGCCCTTCTGTTCCAGACGGCCCTGGTTAATGACCATAATCTCGTCAGCCACCTCAATAGCTTCATCCTGGTCATGTGTAACGAAGATCGACGTAATGCCCACCCGCTCAATCAAGTCGCGCAGCCAGCTGCGCAGCTCCTGACGGATTTTGGCGTCGATGGCGGCGAAGGGCTCATCAAGCAGCAGCAGCTGCGGCTCGGGCGCAAGCGCGCGCGCAAAGGCCACACGCTGGCGCTGCCCGCCTGAGAGCTGGTGGGGGTAGCGTCTTTCAAAGCCTTTAAGTCCGGTCAGCTCCACGAGCTCCATCACCCGGTCCCGGATTTGCGCCTTGGGCATTTTTTTGATTTTCAGGCCGAAGGCGATGTTATCAAACACCGTCATATGCTTGAACAGGGCATAGTTTTGGAAAACAAAACCGATGCCGCGCTCCTGCGGAGGAAGCTCATTAACACGCTGTCCATGGAAAAGAATATCCCCCCCGTCCGGGTTTTCCAGGCCGGCCAGCATTCTCAGAATCGATGTTTTGCCCCCGCCGCTGGGGCCAAGCAGGCCGATCAAATGGCCTTTGGCAATTTCGAATGACACATCTTTGACGGCGTGAAAGCTGCCAAAATGCTTGTTCAGATTCCGAACCTCCACATGCTGCATATCAGTGCACTTCCTTTCTTTTTCTGGACCATTCCATAATGAGCAGCAGCGCTATGGAAAAGGCGGCCAATACGAGCGCCAGTCCGTTCGCCGCAGTAACATTAAAGTTCTCCACATCCTGATACACGAGCGTCGTAGCCGTTTGCGTCTTGTTCATGATATTGCCCGAAACGACCAGAACTGCCCCGAATTCCCCCAGCGAGCGGGCCACCGTCAGTACGACACCGTAAATAACAGCCCACTGAATCGAAGGCCAGGTGACGTACCAGAACGTTTTCCAGCCATAGGCCCCCAGTGTGGAAGCCGCTTCCTCCTGCTGGGCTCCAATCTCCTGCAGCACAGGCATAATCTCCCGTACCATCAGCGGGAAGGTGACAAACAGAGTGGCGATCACCATGCCGGGGAAGGCGTATACCACTTGAAATCCGCTTTGTTCAAAAAATGCCCCCATAATGCTGTCAGGACCAAGCAGCAGTACGATCATAAGGCCTCCTATTACCGGCGAGACCGCATAAGGAAGATCCACAATGCTGTTCAGTATGTTTTTCACCCGGTCGCTCAGCCAGCCAGCCCTGACCAGATAAATGGCCATCATAACACCAAACAGCGTATTGAGCAGGGTGACGACGATAACGACCGCTCCGGTCATCAGAAGGGCGTGCAGCGCCTCCGGCCGCAGCAGAGCAGCAGTAAAACCTGAGAAGCCCTGTGCAAATGCTCCGGTGATGATCCGTACCAACGGAATGATAATCAGAAGGATGAATACAAGATAAGTGAGACTGATCCACAATTTTTTCATCGTCTTCTCCCTCTTGTCTGAACGATGTTGATGCCCCATAGAATGAGGAAGGATAATGTCAGCAAAATGACAGACACCGAGGCCGCACCCACCGGATTGTCACTTTCGACCTCCCCGTAGATGAACACCGACGCGACCAGCGTTCTGCCCGGAATGTTGCCTGCGACGAGCACAACCGCACCGAATTCCGCAAGAGCCCGCGAAAAGGCCAGCATACCACCGCTGATCATGCCCGGCAGCACAGAAGGCAGGATCACCTTCCAGAACGTCCGGCTTCTGGATGCGCCAAGTGTATAGGAGGCCTCCTCTTCGGACGAATCGATTTCCTCCAGCAAAGGCTGGACGGCCCGGATTACAAACGGGAACGTCACGAACACCATGGCAATTACAATAGCCGGTTGGTGAAATACAATTTCGAGGCCAAGGCCTTCAGCCAAGCGCCCGACGAGGCTAACCGGTCCGAGCAGCAGCAGAATCATCAGTCCTCCAACGGCGGTTGGCAGCGCAAACGGCAGATCCACCAGGCTGTTCAGGAGAGAACGTCCCCTAAATCTGTATCTTCCCAGCACCCAGGCGATCATCGTGCCGATGATGACATTGATGACAGCCGCAATCGCCGCCATTTTCAAAGTTAGCAGCACCGCTTTCCAGGCGATGGGGTCCCTGATGCTTTCCATAAACACAGTCCACCCGAGCGTAACAGAGTTATAATAGACCCCCGTAATAGGCAAGATAACCAACACGATAAAATACAATAAAACCGTTGAACGGAACCCCCACGTCCATCCCTTGTAACGAAAAACTGTATTCATGCTCTGTTTCCTGCCTTCCTTCCCCCATAAAAGTCCGGTCCATAAGGAATATTCTATATTTTTACATATGAGGAACAAGTGATTAATATATTAATCCAATTAGTATACTTGGTTTTACTTAAGTGATACTTTATCAAATTCATTTGCAGACCGTCAATGCCTTTTTATTTAAATTCCTCATACAACATATTCGAAACGGTTATAGGCAGATGCCTTGATCATGCAGGTAAAATAGAAAAAAGGAATAAATGAAATCTAAAAAAGACGATGTGCGCGCAAGTTAGCCCCATCGTCTCCCCTCATTCCCTTTTCTTGTGTAACGTTATGCCATTGCAACGTCGTGAAGCATCAAAGCCAATAAAAATGCCGTCTTAGGCGGCACCTGCTTTTCATATACTTTTACACATCAGTTTAACATGAGCTAGCGCGGCCGGCCGGATCTCCTCAAAAGTCAGTCTGTCCTGGATGTAATAGGAAACAAAACCGTGCAGGGATAAAAAGAGGCTGTGCGGGATGCGCTGCCGGTCTGTCTCCGAATGCTCCCCCTGCCCCAGGTGCTGGCGGATCATGGATGCAAACAGCTCAAGACATCGGCTTTGCTCGGCACGGCAGTAGGCCAGAAGCTCCTCATCCCGGATCATGAACATAATCTCGTACTGGTACGGATTTTCCAACCCGAACCGGATGAACTCAAGCATCAGATGTTCCGGTTTGCTGAGGCCCTCAGGAGGTGTTTTATGAACGGCCTGCATCAAAATTTCACCAAGCGCCCTGAAATCCTCCATGACAATGGCATAGAAAAGCTCTGCTTTTTCTTTGAAATGATAGTATAAGGATCCGTGACTATACCCCAGATGCTGGCCAATGCTGCGCATTGAGATGGCGCGGTAGCCCTTTATAATGAAAAGATGCCTCGCCGCCTCCAGTATCCGTTCCCGTGACAACTCCCGTTCTACTGCTCTTCTAGCCATAAATTTTATTCCCCTTCAATAAAGTAAAGCTGATTTCCCTCCGTTATGAGCGATTGTCCCTGTGTGATATCCGTCATCCAAAGCTTGAAGGCTTCCGCCTCCCCATTCAGGGGCAGACAGGTCAACTTCACTTTATCCGTAAAATCCGTATTCCCCATGCGTATGCCGCGATTCCGCAGTTCATTTTCCACCTTGCCCAGCCATGTATAATCGAGTTCTACAAATACCTCTCTGTGCAGTACTCGTGTAATGGCTTCTCCGGCTTCAATGGCAACTACGGCACCGTCCGTATACGCCCTGATCAGACCGCCCGCCCCCAGCATAATGCCGCCAAAGTAACGGGTGACGACGATCGCCACATTTTTCAAGCCTTGATTGCGGATGACTTCAAGAATCGGTTTGCCGGCAGTGCCGCTCGGTTCCCCGTCATCCGACTGCTTCTGGATTTCATCACGCTCGCCGATCATATAAGCAGAGCAATTATGAGTGGCGTTCCAGTGCAGCTTCTTGATTTCTTCTATAAAAGCAACCGCTTCCTCTTCATGTTCAACTGGCCGTACATGACCGATGAAGCGTGACTTTTTAATCACGATTTCTTTCTGGCCGGCATTACGTACAGTTCGGTAACGTTCCAGCATGGCCGATCATTCCCCAATTCATTTTGAAAGAAAGCAGCCCATCAGCCAGCAGGCTGGTGAACTGCTTTTTTTGTGAACCCTGCAAAATCTTGATATTGATGCGAATTACTCGGACAATCTGGCTTCCAGCTTCGCTTTTTCTTCCTCAAAGCCAGGCTTGCCCAGCAGTGCAAACATATTTTTCTTGTAAGCTTCAACACCCGGCTGGTCGAACGGATTGACTCCCAGCAGGTAACCGCTGACGCCGCAGGCTTTCTCAAAGAAATACACCAGATATCCAAATGTGTATGGTGTGAAATCCGGGATATTTACGATAAGGTTAGGAACCTGACCGTCCGTATGTGCCAGCATGGTGCCCTGGAACGCTTTCTTGTTCACAAAGTCCATTGTCTTGCCTGTCAGGAAATTAAGGCCGTCCAGATCATCCGGATCCTCTTCGATCGTAATGTGATTGGTCACATTCTCAACCTGAATCACAGTCTCGAAAATGTTGCGGCTTCCTTCCTGAATAAACTGACCCATGGAGTGAAGATCTGTTGAGAAATCAACGGACGCCGGGTAAATGCCCTTGTAGTCCTTGCCTTCACTTTCGCCGAAGAGCTGTTTCCACCACTCGGACACATAGTGCAGAGAAGGCTCATAGTTCACGAGAATTTCCGTTGCTTTGCCTTTACGGTACAGCGCATTGCGAACGGCGGCATACTGGTAAGCTTCATTCTCAGCCACATTAGGGTTGCTGTAAGCTTTGGCCGCATCGGCAGCGCCCTGCATCATTTCTTCAATGTTGATGCCCGCGGTTGCGATTGGCAGCAGACCTACCGCAGTCAGTACGGAATAACGTCCACCCACATCGTCCGGAATGACGAAGGACTCATAACCTTCTTCATTCGCCAGGCTTTTCAACGCACCGCGCGCTTTATCCGTAGTGGCATAGATACGTTTGCGCGCTTCTTCCTTGCCGTATTTTTTCTCCAGTTCCGCACGGAAAATACGGAATGCAATCGCCGGCTCTGTAGTCGTACCGGATTTGGAGATGACATTGATGGAGAAATCTTTGCCCTCAATCAACTCCAGCAG
Source organism: Paenibacillus enshidis (assembly GCF_042136365.1). Taxonomy (NCBI): domain Bacteria; kingdom Bacillati; phylum Bacillota; class Bacilli; order Caryophanales; family Paenibacillaceae; genus Paenibacillus; species Paenibacillus enshidis. The sequence goes on from NZ_JBHHMI010000006.1 coordinate 84,482, forward strand.
GTGGCTTACATATGTAGAGCTGATATTGTTGCCTGCAAAATAGATTTCAGGCGTTTTGCGCTTGTCCTTCGGCAAAATATTGTAGAAGGAATGCGACAGCATTTCAATCGCCGCACGCGCGCCGAGGTAGGAACCCCCGATACCGATAACGATCAGTACGTCGGAATCGCTTTGAATTTTGGCCGCAGCCTTTTGGATGCGTGAAAATTCTTCTTTATCATAATTTGTAGGCAGATCGATCCAGCCGAGGAAATCAGAGCCTACACCTGTCTGGTTGTGCAGCTGCTCATGGGCCAACTTGATCGGTTCTGCAAAATAATCGATTTCGTGCTGCCCCACGAAAGTGAGCGCTTTGCTGTAATCGAAAGAAACCTTCTTGGACATAATTGAACCTCCTGTTTTGCTATTAACCAAGACACTTCAATATATTGCCCATAAAGCGGCTTAGCAATAGGATACTTTATATTTTAGGGCCTGACAAGCATGACAAATCAGTTTATGTCCGGTTCCTTGACAGGCCCTATGCCTATCGATGGGGCATCTCCCGGAGAAGCTCCGGTAAAAGGTTGATACTGGTGGTTACGCTGGATATGAACAGCAGTAATCCGTTACACTCCGTACTTCCAGTTTGAACTTGGACTGGGCCGGCACATGGAAGGTACCCTCTCCCTTGATCTCCAGCCATGTCTCTTCTCCTGGCAGCAGCACACTTAAATCGCCGGACAGAATTTCCATGATTTCGCGGGAGTCCGTACCGAATTCGTACGTTCCGGGCAGCATGATGCCAAGAGTTACTTTAGAACCATCTGCCAGAAAAACGGTCCGGCTCGTTACCTTTCCTTCAAAATATACATTCGCTTTTTTGACTACGCTGACACCGCTGAATTGTTCCATGCCCCACTTCTCCTCGTCTGGTTTCGAATCATCCATCAGGACTGGCTGATGAATGATTCGAAACCGGAACCGCCCGGGAGACGGTTCCGATTCCTGTACTGCTTTTACTTAAGCAGATTTTTAACTTTACTCACGACGTTCTCAACCGTAAAGCCATATTCTTTAATGACACGATCGCCAGGAGCGGATGCGCCAAATGTCGAGATGCCGAGAATGTCTCCCTGATCGCCAACATATTTCTCCCAGCCCATTGGATAAGCCATTTCCACCGCAAGGCGGGCCTTAACGTCAGGCAGGATGACCGAATCCTTATAGGCCTTGTCCTGCTTCTCAAACAGATCCCAGCTTGGCATGCTGATAACGCGCACCTGGATACCTTCTTGAGCGAGTGCTTCCTGTGCTTGGACAGCCAGTTGAACTTCGGAGCCGGTAGCAATGATTTGTGCAGCAGGCTTGCTGTCCTTGGCATCAGACACCACATAAGCGCCACGTTTGATTCCTTCACGAGCGCCATCAACCGTACCAGCCAGAATTGGCAGATTTTGACGGGTCAGCACGAGGGCAACCGGATTCGACTGATTTTCCAGAGTATATGCCCATGCAGCTGATGTTTCGTTGCCGTCTGCAGGACGAATGACAGTCAGGTTAGGAATGATCCGCAGGGAAGCCAGCTGTTCGATAGGCTCATGCGTAGGACCGTCTTCACCGACAGCAATACTGTCGTGAGTCAGCACATAAGTAACAGGAAGACCCATCAGTGCAGCCAGGCGAACTGCCGGACGCAGATAATCCGTAAATACAAAGAACGTGCCGCCGAACACTTTTACGCCTTTATGCAGTGCCATGCCGTTCATGGCCGCTGCCATGCCAAACTCGCGGATACCAAAATAAATGTTGCGGCCCGCATAGTTTTCTGGAGCAAAGTTGGAAATATTGTTCAGATGAGTCATCGTCGAGCTTTCCAGGTCAGCGGAACCGCCTGTCAGGAACGGAACGTTCGGAGCCAGTCCATTCAGTGCATTACCGGAAGCAACACGTGTCGATACAGCTTTATCTTCCGGAGCATACTTAGGCAGGTCACGATCCCAACCCTCTGGAAGCTTGCCGCTGATTGCCGTCTCAAATTGAGCAGCCAGCTCAGGGAATGCTTCTTTGTAATTCGCAAATTGCTCATCCCACTCTTTGTTGGCAGCGATGCCGCGCTCTTTCACTTTGCCAAAATGCGCACGCACTTCGTCAGGCACGTAGAAGTCTTCTTCGTAAACCCATTTGTAGAATTCCTTGGTCAGCTTCGCTTCTTCGCCACCCAGCGGGGAACCGTGTGTACCGCCGTGACCGCCCTTGCCCTGCTTGTTTGGGCTTCCGTAACCGATGATTGTCTTCACTTCGATCAGCGTAGGACGCACAGTTTCCGCCTGGGCTTCGGCAATTGCTTTTTCAACCGCAGGCAGATCGTTACCGTCTTCTACACGCAGCACCTGCCAGCCGTAAGCTTCAAAACGCTTCGCCACAGATTCGGAAGAGGACAGGTTCAGTTCGCCGTCCAGCGTGATATCGTTGGAATCAAACAATACGATCAGCTTGCCCAGGTGCAAACGTCCAGCCAGGGATGCCGCTTCATGGGATACACCTTCCATCAGGTCGCCGTCGCCGCAGATCGCGTATGTAAAGTGATCCACAACTTTAAACTGGTCTTTGTTATACGTAGCAGCCATTTGCGCTTCAGCCATTGCCATGCCGACAGCCATCGCAATCCCCTGTCCAAGCGGACCGGTAGTGGCGTCAACACCTGCAGTGTGACCGTATTCGGGATGGCCTGGAGTTTTGCTTCCCCATTGGCGGAACTGCTTGATTTCCTCCAGTGGGAGATCATAACCGCTCAGGTGCAGCAGGCTGTACAACAGCATGGAACCGTGTCCCGCAGATAATACAAAACGGTCGCGGTTAATCCATGTCGGCTGGTCCGGGTTATGCTTCATCGTCTTTGCAAACAGTTGGTAGCCCATTGGAGCAGAGCCCATCGGCATGCCCGGGTGACCGGATTTCGCTTTCTCAATGGCGTCAATAGCCAGCGTACGGATGGTAGTAATCGACAGGTTGTCGATGGTTGAGTTCTCGTCCTTATGAATCATTTCTTGATTCTGGTCTGTCATGGTTATCCTCCTCGTAATTGTTGAACTATGCCAGATAGTTGCCGGATTTCACATACGGCCCCGGCTGCGGCTTCTTACACAAGTCCGTCAATGCGATTCAATCTGCTTGAATCTTTCAATTTGACTTATTCGTTACTTCTGTATTGTATCACTTGCCGCCGAGCTTTGCCATACACAAAGGTATTCATAGTAAATATACCCGTTATAGATCATCGTCATTAACCAAAACCGTAAATTTCGTGTATGATTTGCCGGAATCTGCATTTGGAAAGTTAATTGACCTTTCCCGACATAAAAAGGGAGCAGTTCTCTGGTTATTTGCTGCCAAAGAACTGCTCCCCTGTTTAATTTAAAAGACTACCGTTTTATTTTCATGTACTAATATCCGGTCTTCGACATGCCATTTCACCGCTCTGGCCAGAACAACACGCTCAATCGTGCGGCCGATGCGCTTCAGCTCGGTCACATCGTCACGATGGCTGACACGTTGAACGTCCTGCTCAATGATCGGTCCTCCGTCCAGCTCCTCGGTAACATAATGCGCGGTAGCCCCGATAATTTTCACCCCCCGGTTATACGCCTGGGCGTAAGGCTTTCCGCCGACAAAGGCAGGGAGGAATGAATGATGGATGTTAATAATCCGGTTTCTGTAATGCTCGATAAACTTCGGTGAAATAATCTGCATATACCGTGCAAGAATGATGACATCAATGTCGCTGCCGATCACTTCCAGTTGGCGTTGCTCAGCCTCAGGCTTCGTCTCCGGCGTTACCGGAATGTGATGGTAAAGAATGCCAAAGGACTCCACATACTCCTTCATATCGAGGTGATTGCTCACCACCATGGCGATGTCGGCATCCAGATCTCCTGCCTGCCATTGCCACAACAGCTCAACCAGGCAGTGATCCTCCTTGGATACAAAGATGGCAAGCTTCTTTTTCCGGCTGACACAGGAGATATGCCATTGCATGCGGAACTGTTCAGCTACCATCCCAAAATCCTGCTCCAGCTTAGGCAGAGCTTCGGTCAGCTCTGGCAGGTCGAACTCAACACGCATAAAGAACATGCCGCCTTCCGGATCCATCGTGTATTGGTCCGATTGCACGATGTTCGCCCCATGTTCATGAAGAAAACGGGAAACGGCCGCCACGATCCCAGGGCCGTCCGGACAGGAGATCAGCATGCGTGCACGATTCGCATACACAGTATGTGCGTTGACACGATGTTGATTTACATGGATTTCCATCTTTCTGTAGACCCTCCTAGGCTTTTTATGCATTCACCAGCAGCTGCTTGCCGGCTAACCAGGCAATCAGTCGGTGATTAACCTGTTCCTCTGTGAGCTCGCTAAAGATGCCTGCATTGGCAACATTGTCATACAGACGCTCAAGCGGTTCACGAGGATCTGCTTTTTTGGCCTTCGCATCGTTCTTGAGCAGCGTCCAGGTATCCAGCACAAACTGGCGTGAATCGATATCCTGCTTGCTGAAAAAAGTATGCAGATCTTCAATTTGATTCATAAAATCCGGACCGAAGCGCTCTGCCACATCCCCGCGCAGAAGTGCTATTTCAGCTTCATACATCGGACGCTGTGTTTTGGCGTCCTTGCCAATCCATGGAGTTTCGAGAATGAACGGGCGGCCCTTAAGCGCATCATGATGAACCACGTTGCGGATGGCATCAAAGCCGATCCAGCCCGATCCGAGCGGAGCATGGCGGTCTTTTCCGGCTGCTGCGGGATTCTTGCTGTCATTCAGGTGAACTACCGCGATACGGTCCAGACCTACAATTCTGTCGAACTCTTCAAGAACGCCGTCCAGATTGTTCACAATGTCATAACCTGCGTCATGAATATGGCAGGTGTCCATGCATACGGTCAGACGTTCATTCTGCTCCACCTTGTCCATAATGCCAGCAAGCTCCTCGAAACTGCGGCCAATTTCTGTACCTTTGCCAGCCATCGTTTCAAGCGCGATATTCACGTCCGTCTCTTTAACTCCATTCAGAACCTCATTCAATCCTTCCGCAATCCGGCTGATGCCGTATTCCGCATCCTTATCCGTATATGCCCCTGGGTGGAGTACAATATTCCGGACTCCGATCGCATGTGTTCTGCGGATTTCCTCCTGCAGAAAGCTCACTGCAAGCTCATACGTATTGCTCTTGTAAGAGCCCAAGTTGATGATATACGGAGCATGAACAACGATCTCCTCCATGCCCAGTTCCTTCATCAGTTGCTTCCCTTCATCCAGATACATGGACTCCATCGGCTTGCGGCGCGTATTTTGCGGAGCACCCGTATATATCATGAACGAACTGGAACCGTAGTGCGATGCTTCTTTGGTTGCGCTCAACAATCCCTTATCCGAGAAAGATACGTGAGAACCAATCTTCAGCATCTTTCTTCCCCCCTTACCATTCGAATGTCTACTTATTTTAACGTGATTACGAAAATCTAACAATGATGAACATACCGGTAAATCTGCCCGATAAATCCGCTATGGAAGGCAACCCCAAACAGGACCTCATGGCATGATTTGTTTTAGGCGTTAAAACAAAGTTATATTCTACATAGTAGGAGAAAGCAATCGGCAATTGCAACCTGGCCCGATCACTTAATATCGAATAATATCGAAGCAGGTCTGAAGGGGGATGAAGATTATGAAAATAGCTGTCTGCGGAGGTACCGGATTTATTGGAAGTGCGCTCACCAAGCACTGGCTTGAGGTGGGGTACGAAATTGTGATTATTACACGCAGGCCGCCGGAGCGCGCCACATCAGGCCGTCAACCTCAGTACGTAAGCTGGGGCGAGCTTGAACGCGATCCGCAGCGGATCGCGGGAGTAGATGCGGTCGTGAATCTGTCCGGCGAGAGCCTGAACCAGCGCTGGACGAAGAACGTTAGGCTGCGGATCATGCAGTCGAGAGTTGACAGCATCGCGGCATTAGCCAAGGCAATCAAGCAGTTGAATAAGAAACCGGAGGTCGTGATTCAAGCCTCGGCCATGTCGTTCTATGGGACATCGGAAACGGAGACTTTTGATGAATCCAGTCCGCACCGTCCCACTGACTTTCCGTCAACGGTTGCTGAACAATGGGAAGCTGCAGCGGAGGCTTTTCAGGACGTCAGGCTTGTAAAGCTGCGAATCAGCATGGTGCTTGGCCGTGACAAAGGGGCATTTCCTCTTTTGAAGCTGCCTTATTTGATGGGCTTTGGAGGCCGGATCGGGAGCGGGCGGCAGTGGGCCACCTGGATTCATATCACCGATATGGTCAGGATTGTGGATTTTTGCCTTCATGACCGCTCTATATCCGGTGCAGTAAATTCATCTGCCCCCAATCCCGTGACTAATGACGATTTCGGCAGAACGATTGCCTCCGTGTATCACCGGCCTCACTGGTTTCCCGTACCTGCCTTCCTCATTAAAGCAACCCTTGGCGAAATGAGCGTGATGGTGCTGGAAGGACAAAAGGTCATCCCGAAAAAGCTGCTGGACCACGGCTTCCAATATCAGTTCCCTGATTTGAAGCATGCACTTGAGGACCTGCATACCAATTAGGCAGCATAATAGGTGTAAACCACCCCCGCAAGCTCGAATGTATCCCCGTCATTCAGCAGGTATTCTTTGTAAGGAACCATCGGACTGCCGTTTAAGCGCGTACCGTTCGTAGAAGCCAAATCCTTCAGGACATAAGTCTGTCCGCTTCCCTTCAGGCTCAGTTCAACATGCGACCTGGATACTCCCTCAGTCTGGTCCACGTACTGCGCTGTCTCCTGAGAGCGGCCGATAATAAAGCTGCCTGACTTGACGGGTATTTCCTCTGGCGAGCCTGACTTTCCCGCAACCCTTCGTAAATAAGCGCCAGTGCTAACGGTCACCGGAATATCGTTGTGCTTGTCCTGAAGGAGTGTGGTTGCCGGACTTATTGGGGACTCCGGTACATCATCATTGGTTTCAAACCCGTCCCCATTCTCCTCCTGAACGATGAATGTCCGATACTCAGATTTCATTGTATCTTCCTGTACGTTCCATCTCCACGGTTCCTGTCCCTCAGCCTCTTGCTCTGCTGCAAAACGGAATTTCCCGCGCAAAGGAGCTGCCGGCTCCGAATATTCTTCACCAGGAATATCGCCGATATCGGGATCTTCACGTCTTCCGAGCATTCCCCGCAAGCTCCACCCCTGCCATGCGAATAATGCCACCGTTGCCAAGCCTGCCGTTATAATGGCGCAGATCAGCAGACGGATTGTACCAGGAGCTTCAAGGTACACATATCTCCACATGACCGCAGCCCCCAGCAAACATCCTAGAGCGACATACAACCGGTATTTATATAATGCCGATTCCAGCTCATCCCCTTCCTCTGCTTCATCCTCAATGTCGCCCGCATCCTCCTGCCTGCGGGTGGCTGCTATCGTCGCAGCCGTAAAAGTGTTCTGATCCCGGGGCAATCGTATACTGTCCACGGCAAGTGACCTATTCAGATCCGGTTCAGGAATGGAATCGTTGTCCTGCTTCAATCTCGGCGTATGCTGCTGCAGGCCGGGATTCGCATAACCACCGGGCTCTGCTGCACCTGTTTTACCATGCGCGTTCCCTTTCGTCCAGGTGTCTGCTTCGGGATGAATATATTGCAGCAGCACCTCCTTCAGCTTTCCAGGGTCAAACAGCCCCCCGTCGCAAACCTGAAGTATCCGCTGTACACCATCACCTTTCAATTCGGAGACACAGGAAATCAGGCGGATAATTAACTGCTTCATCTGATCGCCTGGTGTACCTTCATACAGGCTTCTGCGCACAGGTACATATGACAAGCTAACGCTGCCGGAGCGCTCGCTTTCAGAGATAAATATATAATCTTCATGCAGAATGAAACGGTTCATATCAAGCATGTATTGCCGGCAGTTATGCAGCGTATCTGCAATTTGATAGATCATATCGTAGAATTGGCCCATTGAAATATTGCCGTTTTTCCATATATGGGACAGCATCCGCCGGCCACTGATGTCATACTGCAATTCAATCCGGTAATCCACTTCTTTGATCATAACACCCAACAAGCCGGGAATCCGGTTGGAAGTAACCATACCGCTTTGAACCGGATGAAGATCGGCGGACCCCAAATCAGGCTCCTGTTTGATAATCATGAATAACCCGCCATTCAGCGTAAAATCCCTCTGCAGACCAAACAATCCTCTCCCCTCCCCTTAAATGCTTAAGTAAACGTAAGCGCTGATGACCCCGGGAATTACCGCAACCATAAAAGGAAAGCGCAACTGTGATTCCCACCCTGCCTTAAAGGGATTCCCGCCACGGAATATGAGAAATCCCCCAAGGTTAAACAATACCCTTCGCAAACGAAGAACGGCCTCGCGCTTCCACAATACAATGAAAAGACCGATCACCCCCGCGAACATCACAGAGTAAATCGCAGACTGAAACACAAAAGCTGCGCCTGTCCATGCCCCGATGCCGGCAAACAGCTTCACATCCCCGGCGCCTACGGCGCCCATCCAGTACATGACCAGCAGTAAAACAAATCCCGTGCCAAGCCCTGCGCAGGCAAACAGTATCCCTTCCCAGCCGCCGCTGACCGCATGCACCACCAAACCGCCCAGCGCGGCTGGCAGAGTCAGCTTGTTCGGGATTTTCATAGACCGTAAATCTGTTATTAGCGCTGCCGCAAGAAAAATGGCGCAGCCGATATACATAACCCCCATCATACACGCTCCCTGGCTGTATTTTTTTCTACTACCTCGAACTGCACCTCAATGTGCTGACCACTTTCTGTTTCAATGACAAACGTCCAAATGCCGGGTGTTGTATTCGTCCCAACAAACCAGTTCCATTCCACGGTACCCTCGGCATCGGCCTGAGTCCATCCGATATGCTTGGCTGTACTGGAGCCTGATTTATAATAGATCGACAGATTGGCGGATTCTCCCGGAGCAACCCGGGCCTGAATGGTGTTGTACACCCCTTTGATCGCCGGTTCCGGCTTGGAAAGAATCTGTATGCCTCCATTCACGGTTCCGGGATCTGTGCCGCTACCGTCTCCAGCCCCTTCCCCCGTATCCCCGATCCATAATCTTTCTTCTGCGGCTGCCTGCAGCACCGTATCCCTGTAGATGAAAGGAACTTTGATCGGCAGCTCATAGGACAGTTCAATTTTGAAATAAGGACTGCTGCCGTCATCAAATCCGGGAACCACGACACCTGTGATATGTATCCGTTCATAATCCAAAACGGTCTTCTCTATAAACGGCTTTAACAGAGGTTTCATAACCGGGTCCATTACAGCCTCGCTCACCTGTCCCCGCAGCTTCTCCAGAGGTTTTTTTCCAGCCAGAACTGCTTCCTCCATCCAGGTGCCTGCAGGCTCCGGCAGCGTGTCGCCGAACTTTGCGGCAAGCTCCTCAATCGTCAAGGATGGAACGATCTCGATCTGGCCGATCGAGTCTGCCGTGCCTTCAGCCGCTTCAAGCGCAAGCGATACCGGATACATGCTGGATGCAACCTGCTTGGCCATTTCGGAGGCTGCATTTTGCAGGGCCGTTGATATGAGCGTCATCTGTACCATATAAATAAAAAACAGGATAAAAAATATAAATAAAGGCAGCACCAGCGAGGCTTCCAGAACAATGCTCCCCTGCTCCTGTCCTGCCCTGCAGCCGCGCATCCAGCTTCTCACACGCAACCTCGCCCTCCCTCCTCCTAAAAGACGCGGCCGTTTCAGTAAGAAAAGACCGCTTGCTTTGTCACATAAAAAACACCCTTTTCGATCTCTTCTCCTTCACCGGAAGCCGTACCCAGCATTTTCATCACCCCTGGCAAAAACCACAAGCGTATGCCGCTGCGAACCTCACCGGAGGCATACGTATCCCTCTCAGCAGGATTAACCCCCGTATTAAAGCGGATGAGCGCAAGCATGCGGGACATTTTACGTTCATTATTGCTGTGCAGCATCAGGAAGAGTCGCAAATGATCCTTGTAGGTCATCTTGAAGTTTATGTACTCCGACAAAGGCACAAATCCTTTCTGCGCCAGCATAATCATATCCTCAACCGCTTTTTCCACACCGTATAATACAGCCGCTGCCAATACCAGCAGAGGGTTCCCCTTGGAGCTGTTCTTGACCAGCCCCTCCATCGTCCGGATTGCCAGCCTCATGCCGAATATTTCCCCGTATGCTGCTGCAAGATTGCCTGCCGGATTATGAAAACCGTATAAAATGTACTCAACCTCCTGGCCATTTACCTGCAGCTGATCTCCCAAAATTTCGGACGCGTTGCCTACCGTTTTGTTCGGACCGATCAGGCCTCCGAAACGGCTGAAGTCCACATGCTCAAACCGGGACAGCGCATATTCGTTCTGGAAAAATTCATCACCCAGCTTGTTCAGAAGGCCCGCCGTCGAACCATACATTCCGTCCATGCTGTCCATAGCGCCCCCGACGGCATCGTAAGAATCATAGGATATACCTGCCGGGGTCCCTGCCTCAGCAGAGGCTTCATTAAATTGCAGGCTTTCGAGATAGTATTGTTCGAGTTCGTTGAATTCTTCGTTGCCCTGTGTCAGGCTGGACAGCATTTCAACAATTTGATAAGCCTCTCTCAGCTTGTTTTGCGACTGCTTTTCCAATTGTTTGCGCTCTGCATCAGACCCACGTCTGCTCTCAAGCAGGTTCTGCGCCTGTGTCAGCTTGTTATCATCCCCCTGGTGAACATATCCTTTCAAATATTCGTCCAGCGCACTGCGCGCACGGATGACCTTGTTCTTAAGGCTGTCGGCATCCTCCGTTCGAGCCGAAATATTCGCCAAGCCTGAATTCATGATCTTCACCTTGCTGTTAACGGCATTAATCACCAGCTCCTGCTCACGGATGCCAGATCTCAGCGACTGAAATACAGAATCAGGTGTAAGCAGATCCTCGGCCTGCTGCCTGGCACTTGCAATGGTGCCGTCTGCAGACCCTGCGCTTCCCCCGGAGGTTTGCGCCCTGGACACCTCGTCATATGCCGCATTAGCAGCGCGCTCTTTGTATTCGGCGATGACCTGCTTCATCTCGGCATTGATTTTCTCCGCTTCATTCAGCTCCGTTTCCGCCTCCTGCAGCAGACTGCTATGCTTGATTAAAATTTTGTCCATTTCCTTCGCAATATCACTCCTCAGCCTGCTGACCTTTGTACGGTAGCCCTGTAGAGCCAGTTCTTTTCTGAGGCTTGGATTCTTCTTGTTATCCTCATACAAATCCAAATACGGGTTATACTGAGCGGCAGCTTCTTCGGCGGTTTCGGGTTTATCGACATCCTGCGCATCGTCAATATAATTGCTGCCATTTTCCATGATCAGCTTGCGCAAGTTGCCTGCGCTTTCCGCCGCTTCCCTCTGCTTCCGCAGCATACTGTCAAGCCTTGCTTCCCGCTTCTCATAAAGCTTTTGCAGCCTCTTCAACAGATCAACCGTGTGAGCCGCCTCCTTCATATTCTGGGAAACAGGCTTCAGCTTCTCCAGAATTTCAAAGGTGAAATCAACAGGCGCCTTATACTTCATTTCCTCTCGGACCTGGTTATTAAAAATGTCATAGGCCCCCAGCTTCCGCTCCATGCTGAGAGAGCTGCTGTCCAGGCGGCTATTCATTAAGGCCAGTGAGCCCTCCCGCGGGGTTCGTTTGGCACTGTCATTCAGCACCTTTGTCATGATCCGGTCCCCCGTTCCCTCGCCATAGGCAAACAGGCCATATTGACGCTGCAGTGCCGGATCATACGCGGACATTACCGATCTGAGCGCAGCGTGAAGCACCTTCTCAGTCTGTACATGAAGAGTTGCTACGCGTGCATAATCAATGAAAATGGCCACAAATGCAAACACAAAGGCAAGAACCATAATCAAAAAAACCGTAACCGCTCCTTCTTCATCTTTTCCTCTGCGAAACATGCCTCAGCTCCTTTCGTAGATGCTCATTCATACAGAATCACATGCCCGATTGCCCATACTGCTGCAGGACGTTTCCGACTGTCGCAGGCGTCACCTGCGTTCCCCCACCTCTGCCCAAAAATTTCGCGCCATAATATCTCGTCAGCTCGACGGTTCGAATAAACTCAACCGGATCCACAATACTCACCCAGACCGAAGACTTCATTTCAGGCTCGCTCATGACCGAATTCAGCAGCGGAATTTCCGCCATGTTCTCCAAATTCGTCGTAATTTTCCGCATAATCAGATTGTTGCGGTAGCTCATCTCCCCATCAAGACCTGACGGGAGCCCATCAGCAGCCTGCAGCATTTTTTGCGCCGCGAGCTGACTGTCATCACCGGCAGCATCCGTGATGGCAACTTTCACCTCATTGTCGGCCCCCGCCCAGCCAAACAGCGCTCCAAGGGCGGCATCGTCCTTCAATCGCCAATACAAGGAATCTCTTTCTCCTTGTGCAAATGCGCCGTGGACCGGTTCCTTGTGGCTGTTGTCCCAGCTGTAGGCCGATCGCTCCGCCGCGGTTGAAGAGAGCTGGACAAGGATCGTTTTTTGGTATAAATAAATACAGAAAAAAAGCAGCACAAAGATAAGCAGCAATATAACCGGCATAACCAGGGAAGCTTCCAATGAGAAGCTCCCCCCTTCTTCTTTTTGCAGCCGCCTGAGCATCAGGAGTCCATAAAATCGTTGCTTTTTTGATCCGCTTTGTCCAGGAGGCCTGTGATGATTTTGGAAATCTGTTCTCTGAAGATAATCGCCACCGCAATAAGAATGGCAATAATCAAAATCATCTCCAAAGTTCCGAGACCTTCCTCTTCCTTCCAGAACTTCTGTAATCCATGATTAACGTTTGGTATCACCTTTGTATTCCTCCTCACATATTCATCATCATGAATGCTGGCGCACCCACCAGCACGATTACGGTCAGCAAAATAACCGCCATCGGAAAAACCAGCTTGGACGAGGCCTGTTCGCCATGTGTGCGGCTGATCGCCGTCCTCTTATTCCACAGCGATTGTGACAGCTCGCCCAAGGCCATGACAAAATCGCTCCCGCCCCGCCGCATGTTAAGCAGCACAGCTGTTGTAAACACGGTCACCTCCTGAATTCCGCAACGGCGGCTCAACTGCTCAAAGGCTTGCTGAAACGAATATCCACCTTCCCATTCCGCAATCGTCTGCGTCAATTCGCGGTACAGCGGGTGACCCGGCTGATGCTTTTTCCGTTCCGTACAATGGATAATGGCCCGCTGTACCGTCTCTCCTGCTCCCACAAGCAGCATAATTTTCCCCAGCAGCTCAGGCAGCTCCATAATCATTTCCTGATCCCTCTTGCTGACCTTGGCATGAAGATCCTTTACGAGCGCGGCAGGCACCACAATGCCAAGCCCCAATCCAAGCATCAGCCCTGACGCGTCTCCTCCCATGGCCAGTGTCAGCATGCACCCTCCCCCAAGCAGCAGAAAAAAGTAACCCGCCATTTCCGCCAGAAACAGCATCGTTTTCTCCTGACTGCTGCGTATTCCGTAAAGCTTTTGCACAGACCTCTGCAGCCTGAACATGAGCAGCGGGAACTTTTGAAAGATGCGAAACTTGTACAGAAGATGCAGGAACGGAGCGGCCATTTTTTGCAGACGGAGCCCTTCAACACGCACCGTTTTATAAGATTCATATTCCTTCCCGTGCATCCGGTACAGAAGCAGCCAGCCGCCGATTTGCAATGCCAGCACGAAGCAGCTGATGATCACCATATCGCTTCCCCCTACACGTTGATTTTCATGATTTTGTTGATCCACAGGAGACAGCAGCCCAGCAAGAGCAGACATCCTGTTGAAATCAATCTTCCGGTGCCGCTATAAAGAGGCGTCATATAATCCGCCGCTGAAATATTCATGAACAGCACGAATAAAAAGGGCGTGGCAAACATGACCCTTGCCTCAAAACGCTTCTGCGCGACCATTACACTGATTTCCTGCTGGATGTCCATTTTCTCACCGATTACAGCCGATGATCTCCGCACGACTTCAACAAGATCGCCGCCCGTACGCTTACAGGTCGCAAAGACGTCGGAAAAATTGACGATATCCTCCAGCTCCGACCGCCGGGCAAAATCCTGCAGCGCCTCTTCTACCGGCTGGCCGTATTCCATCTTGGCACTGATAATGCTGAACTCCCGGATCAGATCATGATCTCCGTCAGGACTAAGCAGCTTCATGTCCGCCACCGCCTCGCGAAAACCGTTCTCTACGGATTTCCCTGCCGCCAGGGAAGAAGAAAGCGAATAAAGCGCCTGTTTAAACTGCATGCTTAAAGCGGCCTTCCGCCGTTCCAGCAAAAATCTGCTGTAATATCGGGGGACCAGCAGCCCGACCAACGATGCCATACCTGCAATCACCCAATGGTGATAGAAAAGAAAGCCGACACCGTAAAACACCAGTCCGCTGAGCATGATGCAGCCTAATCTCTGACCTGCCGACAAACGATAGACGGTATAGTCCTGCAGCTGTCTCCCGGCACCTTCCCTCACAGACGGGCCATTAGACGATCCCCGCGTTGCAGCGCGAATGGATATTCGTGGACGAATACGGGAATACGATCTTTTATTAACCTTGTTATGCGCTGTTTTTCCTGGTGATCTTGACCTGGTCTCCGTCTGCGGAATGGGCTGCCGATGCTCTTCCGGGCGGAGCTCTATTTTATCCTTCCGCCCTCTGTTCATTGTCTTCACCTCCTTCAGCCCACGCGAGCAGTTCGTGCTTTATCCCGGCCATCCGCAGCTTTTCCCGGTGCTGCAACCCTGATCCGGTCCGTTCCAGCCTGCCTTCAATGCGTCCCTCCCTTTCGGCGTATTCTTTAAAAAGAAACAGCGGATTAAGAACAACTTCCCCGTCCTTATATCCAATCACCTCGCTGATCTCCAGCACACGCCGTGACCGGTCGCGCAGTCTGGACAAATGAACAAATATATCTATGGCCGAGCTGATCTGCTGGCGCACGACGCCAAGGGGAAGCTCCGCACCGCTGAGCACCATCGTTTCCAGCCTGCTGATCATGTCCGGAACACTGTTGCTATGCCCCGTGGACAAGCTTCCATCATGCCCCGTATTCATAGCCTGCAGCATATCAAGCGACTCGCTGCCTCTCACCTCCCCCACGATAATCCGGTTTGGCCGCATCCGCAGGGCGGAGCGGATCAGATCACGAATGGATACCTCACCCTTTCCTTCGGTATTGGGATTCCTCGTTTCCAAGGACACCAGGTTGGGAACGGTCGTAATTTGCAGCTCTGCCGAATCCTCAATCGTGATGATACGCTCCGATGCCGGAATGAACTGGGACAATGCGTTCAGGAAGGTGGTCTTCCCCGACCCCGTACCACCGCTTATAAAAATATTGTATTTGCTGCGCACAAGCTGCTGCAGCAGCTCGGCCGCTTCTGCACTCAGGGCATCCTTTCGGATCAGATCCTCCATCGTCAGCGGCGCAGCCGGGAATTTGCGGATCGTCATGGTAGGCCCTTTAAGCGCAATGGGTGGCAGCACAATATTCACCCTTGAACCGTCCTTTAAGCGCGCATCCACGATAGGGGAAGCTTCGTTCACAATCCGGTTCACACCGGCGACGATCATCTGAATAATATCCTCCAGCCGCTCACGGGACTCAAAGGCGACAGGCAGGCGCATAACCTCCCCTTCCCTTTCCACAAACAGCTCGGTATGGCTGTTGATCATAATTTCACTGATGCCCGGGTCATCCACCAAGGGCTGCAGAACGTCCAATCCCCGGAATGAGTCAAAGATCCGGCGGACAAGGGCATACCTTTCACGTGAGGTTAATTCGGCGAGCCTCGTATCATACAGCACCCTGTTTTCGATTTGCCGGATCAGCTCCTTATCCGTAACAGAAGAAGTAAGATCCAGTCCCGCCCGAATCTCCTGCCGCATCTCCTGAAATATTCCGTCCCCCATCCACTCCTCCTTATGCACGGACAGGTTCCTGTAGCGCCACGGCAGCCTCGTTCAGCAGTTCCCTGCACAGCTTGCGAATCTCGCGCTGATAAATGGGAGAGCTCAACAGCAGTTCTTCCCGGTCCATCTGTTTCCACGAGGGAATATACGGCAGCACACCATGCAGAACCATTCCTTCTGCCGGCAGCTCGTTGACTTGTTGGCCAGCATACCTGTTCAGCACGAACAGGGTCTTGTCCATCAGCATTTCGTAATCGTCTTTATACGAGCTCTCAAGCTCATACAGCCGCAGCCTGCACTTATGCATGCTTACCACATCGTCGGCCAGCAGCCAGACCAGCCGGCTGCTGGCCTGCAAGACAGCCTCCGTGCGGGCATTCAGTTCGGCATCGGCATCCGCGATAATCACATCATATTGACCGGAACCTGCAAGCAACTTGATCAGCTCGCAGGTCTCCATACAGGCCATCTCCGCGATTTCCTTGCGGTTGGCCAGCGGCTGGAATATGTCAGCCTTGAAATCATGCTGCCGCATGCTGTAGGCCGCGGCAGACTCAATAGGATTCGTCCCCCTCGTCTTCATGTCATAAAGCAGACGCGAAAGTCCTGTTACGCCTTCAGCCGACGGCGCAAACAGTGAACTGGAGTCTGC
Organism: Paenibacillus enshidis; assembly: GCF_042136365.1. Taxonomy (NCBI): domain Bacteria; kingdom Bacillati; phylum Bacillota; class Bacilli; order Caryophanales; family Paenibacillaceae; genus Paenibacillus; species Paenibacillus enshidis. The sequence continues at coordinate 101,128 of NZ_JBHHMI010000006.1, forward strand.
CGTTTCCAGATTCAAATAGAACACGGAATAACCCGCACTGCCCAATTGCTTGGCCATATTAAGGGCCGCCGTCGTTTTGCCTATACCGCCGGATGCGGAGACAACACCCACCACCATCGTCTCCTCCCGGCTGCTCATGCGCAACTCCCCGTCCGACCTGCGCCTGCATTCGTCCCAAATGCCTGCCAGCAATTGGGGAACAGGCTGATATTTCCGCATGGGGATCGTGCCAGCCACGGAACGTCCCTCTTCACTCAACAGGAAACAGGTCATGGGAGATTCTACACGTTCCTTCCAGCTCTCGAAAAACACTGCTTCTCCCACCACCGCATCAGGCAGCTTACCGTCAGCCGCCTCCTGCATATATTGGCAAAAAGCGTCCGGTTGTGAAAAAGCCGTCATCCGGATCCGCCCTGCATATTCACTTCCGTGCAAATAATCCAGCAAGGGCTCTATATACTCCCTGCTTTGCACAGCCAAAACAACCCTCAAACCATTCATGCCTCCTCCCCCTTTCTGTCCGGAAACGCAAAAAAGCACCGCTCATCAGCCGCTGTCATGCGGCCGGTGAACGGTGCTTCCGTCACGTCCCATATTTTTAACGATAGAATATCACAGTCCCGTGATCCAGGCAAGCTGTTTCTGTAAAATAATGCAGATGCAAAAGTTTAAACAGGCTGTATTCGTTTTAGCGCCTATATTTAGTACAATATTGAAAGGCCAAGATTGCACCGGCAGCAGGAAAGGGTGAGTCAGAATGAACTTATATATCAGCCGTTCCGGTCGGCTAATCGTTGCAGCGGCATTGTTGCTGTTTCTCTGCTCATGCGCCAGAGGAAATGCACATGCGACTGTACATATAGACCGAAGCGTCGATTTGGATGTGGAGGTCAGCGTGAGCGAAAATACATTAAGCTCATTATATTTGCAGAAAGCTGTAGAGGATTACGCACAGCCTCTTGAACAATACGGTATACAGATTGAACCGCTTCAGGAAAGCGGGCGGGAGGGCTTTCAGCTGCACCATACGTTTACAGCCCCGAAATCCGACGGCAATACGGATCCAGCGGAGGCGCTGGAGAAACTGTCGCAGCAGTTGCCCAAGGGGATGACGCTATCCTCCGCGGTGGAGAAGCATTTTTTCTCCACAGACTATCACTTACAGTTGAGCGCCGATTTTCTGCAAATGCTCCCCGACAGTGATCAATCATTAACCAAAAGTCTGAAAAGCATGAACTTTATTGCCAAAAAGCTGCTGGCACAGCAGCTGGATTTCAGCTTCGACCTGGCGCTCCCCATTCGTCCGCTGGACCATAATGCGAATCAGGTGACGGGTAACGGCAAAACTCTGACCTGGGACATCTCCCCGCTGAGCGAGAACCGGCTGGAGCTGGCCGTCCGTGTGCCGAATTTGGGACGCATTGCCACAGCGGCGGCGGTTGTACTGCTGGCCGTAATTGCCCTTGTTCTATTCTGGGTGCGGCAGAGAAAGAAACGCTCAAAGAGTTAACCTGCCTGGGGGACCCCTGATTACTGCCGATTCAATCTTAAACTAGCTTACAGACAGGAGAACCCATGAACACAAAGAACTTTTTTCATCCACACATGCCAAAACTGATTTCAATTATTGCAGCACTGCTCTTGACCCTACTGATCGCAGGATGCGGCGCCGCTCCCCTAATCCAGGAGAACGGGACGCCCACGGACATTGTCCGGAACACTGATCAGAATGCTGTCCAGAAATCACAGGAATCCTCCAAAACGGAATTTCCCCGGGTAAAGGTCAAGCTGGACAGAGCCGTCGATGGCGATACGCTGAAGGTGATCTATGACGGCAAAGAGGAATCCGTGAGAATGCTGCTGATCGATGCACCTGAGACGTCGCACCCCCGTCTGGGAGTACAGCCCTTTGGCCCGGAAGCAAAAGCTTATACCAAACAGCTTCTGGAGCAGGCGAAAACGATTGAGCTGGAATTTGATGTCGGGCCGCAGCGGGACAAGTATGGGCGCTTGCTGGCCTACGCATATGCAGACGGTGTCATGGTGCAGGAGACGCTGTTGAAGGAGGGCCTGGCCCGTGTCGCCTATATCTACCCGCCGAATGTGCGTTATGTCGATCCATTTGAAGAGCTTCAGAAAACCAGTAAGAAACAGGGAAAAGGCATCTGGAGTGTCGAAAATTACGCACAGGAGGACGGCTTTCACCCGGATGAAATGGAAAATGGCACAATAATTGATAACAGGAGCAAAAAAGACGCCGACACAGCAGAACAGACAAACACGAAAACGTCTCCTCCCGCTACAGCGTGCGCCATCAAAGGCAATATCAACTCCAAAGGGGATAAAATTTACCACACTCCGGAGTCTCCCTCTTATGAGCGTACCAAACCGGAGCAGTGGTTCTGTACCGTTGCGGAAGCGGAGAAAGCCGGCTTCCGCGCTCCGAGATAGGAACTCCATTTTTAAAGCAAAAAACGCTCTCACCGCTGGCGTTTTTTTGCTTACAGGAACCTTTCCCTTACCTCCGGTGAAGGAATCCGGCATTGGGCACCGTCGCCGTCATCCTTGCCGAACCAACGGTACCGGTTGCGGGCGATGTAAGTATATAGAGCATCCCTTATAGGACGAGGAATGAGGATAAACAGATAAGCAAGCGGGTAGGGAAAGCGCAAATTCCTGGCAATCCGCAATACTGCCGTAGACTTGGTGAAATATGCACCATCTTCAAACAGAACAAGTGTATCAAGCCGGTCTGGCGGCAGATTTCCCGCCTCCAGCAGCCGTTTCCCTTCTTCGGACTGCAGCGAACCAAAGTGGTGCCTGCCCTTCGGGTCACGCTTGAGGATGAATTGGACGGCTCCCTGACAAAAGTGGCATACACCGTCCACCAGGACAATAGAATGCCCCCTATGCTTATCATGCAGCCCTGCGGCGACTGCCTCTCTTTCGGTCAACAGAAGCACCTCCTCTAACATAGATACCCTTGTTCAGGCTGCTTTGTTCCGATATGCACAAAAAAGCGCCGGAATTTTAAGAATCCGCCGCTTATCTATGCTGATCGAAGAGAAGAACACCCGCTTATTCAGCCGCTGCCTTCTCCAGCCAATTATTATCCTGCAGCTGCTGCTCCAGATCACTTGTATACTGTTCTATACACTTGCAAATATAATCCTTGCGGCACACAGGGCAAGGCGTTTTTTGCAGGCGGCTGATGTTCGTCATTGTCCATTCCGGATACCGTTGATAGAATACACGGCACTCCGTGCCGTCAGCCAAATACATCGTAAATTCGTATAATCCGTCCTTCTCATTGCTGCTGGCTTTTTTAAAGTTCACAATATTCGGTTTGTAAGAAGACATAACATCACCTGTATTCTCAAATTTGGTCCATACCTTTGTCGAATCCAGCCGGAATTTCGGTTCTGAATCACCTAAGTATATTAAAGAATTTTTAGTATCATGTCAAATTGACAATCATCCATGTATTGAAATAGAAACCTAAAATGAATACGCAAAAAAGAGCCCTGCAATGATACAGGACTCTTCTCCGTTAAATGATGCGGTCGAGAGGACTCGAACCTCCACGGGCGTACGCCCACTACCCCCTCAAGATAGCGTGTCTGCCATTCCACCACGACCGCTTAATTAAGCAACAGATTTATTATACTCCTTTTAATCTCAATTGTAAAGTTAAAATCAACAAAATACATAAATATTATAACCGAGTTATATTATATGACATAAATAATTTTGATCGAGTAAAATTTCGGCAAATCAATTGACAATTCTCTGCATTGAATGTAAAACTGTATTACATAAGCGACATATTCAACATCAATAAGTATGCATATGTCATTAAATTCAACATTTGAATCATGAGTAATATTTTAAGGAGGCGGACCATAATGAGCAAGAACAGCCGATTGCTCCATTATGCGTATGTATTGGATCCCAGTTTGCCCATTGGCAGCTTCCCTTTTGTTTCCGAATTGAGACAGCACATCACTGAAGGAAGCATAACAGCACTGGAAGATGTCGAAGCATATATGAAATGTCACATGCACAGCCTTATGGTCAGCATGGACGGAATGGCTATAAAGGGTATTTATGCCGCCTCCAAGCAATATGATGGCTGGCGGATTGCGCTGATTGATAAAATGCTGCATGCGCAGCGAACACCCCGCGATCAGTTGAGCAGTGCCCGCATATCAGGGCAGCGTCTGCTCAAGCTGGGCAAAGCGCTGTATCCATGGATTGACTTTAGGGATCTGCAAAAAATATTGCAGCGCTACAGAGCCGTAGGCACGCTTCCTACAGTGCATGCCTGGATCAATTTTCAATTAGGCGCAGATATGGAGCAGGCGGTCATCACTTATTTAAATGCAGCCGTCAATGCCTGTGTCGAAGAAGCTACCAAACAGCTAAATGAAACACAGATTTCCAAAAAACAGGCGCTCCAAAGAATCATGAAGGATATGGAGCAGGAATGGGAAAATGGCAAGGACGCGGAGCCCGTTCATTCCATCAAGCCCTTTCCCGCCTGGAATCTTGGAGCAGCGTACGCCGTTAACCCATTGCATCATAATAAACGTATGCTGCCTACACATCCGTGATCCCCAATTTTTATATATACCCCTAACACAAAAAACACTCCCATCGCTTTCTTCCCCTGCGATTAGAGTGTTTTTTGTTGTCGAAATCAGGATTCGGAATTGTCCTTATGGTGCCGGTATTGCACGAATTCAATGTACTCCTTTATAAACCACTGCTCATCCTTTGACAATTCCCTGCTTTTGTTGTAGATATATGCCGGAAAGGATTCCGAAGCATCTCCAGGCGTACCTTTTCCCAAGACAAGCCAATCAAGACTGACATCAAAAAAAGCGGCGATTTCAATCAATTTGCTGGTGCCCGGTTTGGATTTCCCCCTTTTCCAGTCTCCAAGATTTCCCGTACTGATGGCCAGCTGCTCACAAAAAGCTTTTTTCGTCATTCCTCTTCGATGGATCAGCAGCTCAATGCGTTCATAAATAGACTGCATATCCACCCGCCTTCCTAAAAAAACTTCAAGCAAGACGACGCACGTAAGTAATTATAGATTGTAAAATGACGTAAATAAGTATATAATGAAATTCAGATGGTTAATTATAGCACGTTTCACCATGAAATACAGCATAGGAAGCTAGTGTTGGAAAATCGGTTAGGGGTGAAACTTCTTGAACAAAAAAAAGCCGATCACTCCATTCGGGTGGGCAATTAAACAGAGACTTACCGAGCTGCAAATGGATCAGAAAAGTTTTTGCGAGCTGCACGGGATACCCCCGTCACGACTTTCTAATCTGATTCACGGCACACGGAAAGCCGCCCGCCACAGACAGCTGGTTGCCAAACTTCTTGATATACATCCGAATGAAAAATACTAATTTTGCAGCAATGAACTGCTACAATAGGACGCACCAGCAAGGAAGTGAAATCGTTGTCCAAAACAATGTCCATCCATCTGGTCGAAGGAGCTAATTCACTGCCCGTGCAAATCGTTGTGATCGACCGCAACGGCACCATTCACGCGGTTAATCAAGCCTGGGAGCAGGCTCACATCGATAAAGGAACTCCGGCTGGCTATATATGGCCCGGGACCTCCTATTTCGATATTTTGCCATGGTTCTGCAGTGACGACAGCCTGGAATCCGTTCAGACTCTGCATGACGGACTCCTTAGTGTCCTCCAGGGAGATACATCGCAATACAGCTGCGAATTTCATTGCAGGCATTCATCCAAGGACCAGTGGTATTTGCTGCAGGCTGCTCCAGTTATACAACCGGAAAATCAGGAAATTGAGGGGATTGTTATTTCCAGCACAGACATCACCCGCCTCAAACTACAGGAAACACGGCTTGTTCAAGCAATAACTCAGATCAGAACCATTCACGGCATGCTGCCGATCTGTGCCGTATGCAAGGACATCAAGAACAAAGACAATGAATGGCAGCCTGTCGAGTCCTATCTTAAGAAGCATACCCATGCCGAGTTTACACACGATATCTGTCCGGAATGCATTCGCAAGCTGTATCCCGAATATTCATCAAAACTGGGTCTGAATCACGCAAATTAACAGCCGTTCATAAAGGCCTGACAGGATATCTGTCACAGGCCTTTATGAGCCATTATTTTTGTCTTCTTTCTTTTTCTTCTTTTTGCGGTAAGCAGCAAATTCAACATAGTCGAGTATAAATACTTTTTCCTGCTCGGAAAGCTGAGCAATTTGGCAATTCAATTGCCCTAAATTGTCAAAAAAATAAGACTCCTGCTTTTCATTTACCATTTCACGATTCGGGGTACGGCCCATCATAAGCCAGTCCAAGCTGATGTCGAAAAAAGTTGCAATCTCAATCAGCTTGTTGGTGCCAGGAGTTGTTTTCCCCCTTTTCCAGTCTCCAAAGTTACCAGTGCTGATCCCCAGCTGCTGGCAAAAAGCCTTTTTCGTCATCCCTCTTTCAGCGATAAGCGCCTCAATCCGTTGATAAATCGATTTCATAAGATACCACCTTCCACCCAAACTTTACTTAAGATGTTTGAATCCGGATATGTATACTCAAATATTATAACATACGACATGGCAAGACCGTCCATATTCAATAATGAACGGTCTTTTTTCACCCTATTTTTCTTCATCCATCTGGTCCAGCTTGAGCAGAATCGTTTTCAGTTCATTCAAACAGCTGTTCATTCGCTCCAAATCTTTCTCTTGCAGTCTGGCCAGCCTTTCTCTAATTTCGATCATCAAGCGCTCACCTATTTCCCGGACCAGTTCGTCCCCCTGGCGGGTTATTTCGACCTCCACCACCCGCCTGTCCGTCTCGCTTGGCTTCCGGGAAACCAGGTCATACTTTACCAGCTTATCGAGCAATGGGGTCATATTGGGCCGTGAAATATTTAGCTGCTTGGAAAGCTCCGACACTGTCGAATGGCGCATTTCGTGCATAAGAAACAACACATGGTAGTTACTGTTCGATAGCGGAAGCGATGAGGTGGGAACCGGAGCCCCTTTCATCAACTTTTTTCTTATTAAAGGAAAAAGTCCCAACAGTCCTTCTGATATATTCTCCAGAAGATGGGATTTCATACCATTCACCATCATTTCTTAAAATTTCTTCCATATCCAATGAATCTTATTGTCCATATTATAACATTCGCTTGTATGATTATACTCTTTGTTTCGATTTTTTGTAAACGGAATTTAACTTCTCTAAATTTTACACAAAATTTGTAAAAGCAAAACAAAAATTCATCTCTATTACATTAGACTTAAAAAAGCCGCAAAAGTCGCTAAAATAAAAAAAAATCCGATACAATCGCAAACGATTGCACCGGATTCCTTGCACTATTATGCGGTAGAGAGGACTCGAACCTCCACGGGCGTACGCCCACTACCCCCTCAAGATAGCGTGTCTGCCATTCCACCACTACCGCACATGAATGAACCGTAGGGAATACTTTCACTTCGCTCGAGACTGCGATGTATTCCTATCGAAGCTTATGCTCCAACGAACCCAATGGATTCTCACCCCTGAAGCTTTAAAGAAAGCTATGACCCGTAGGGGATTCGAACCCCTGTTACCTCCGTGAAAGGGAGGTGTCTTAACCCCTTGACCAACGGGCCATATTGTTTTGTCATTCTCGTGACGACAAGATAGAGTATATCAAATAGAATACTGAGTGACAAGCACTATTTTTATTTTTTTAGAATTACATAAATTCATGCAGAACAGGTCAGAAATCATTGTAATTTCACTTACAAACACTTAAAATGAATTATAATCACTTACAAAGATCAAGCATTTATCTGTCGGGAGGCTCCCCATGTATCAAGAAGAACGGATGCAGCTCATTTTGGATCATCTCCAAACCAAGAAGCGGATTTCCATTGAAGAGATTTGCTCCCTGTTCGACGTTTCCCGCGATACCGCACGCAGGGACCTCGTCAAGCTGGACGAACAAGGGGCCATTATTCGCACCCGCGGCGGCGCCCTCCTGCCGAATCCGCTGCAGGACAAGATCGGAAATTACAAAGAACGGCTCATGAAGGTGTCTGAAGAGAAAAAGTCCATCGGCCGTGTGGCTGCGCATTATATTCGTGATGGAGAGCATGTCATCCTCGACTCCTCCACTACGGTGCACGCATGCGCCGAATTCATCGATCAGCAAAGCTGCTTTATTATTACCAACTCGATTAACCAGGCGGATGTTTTATCGGACAAAAAAGGGGTGTCCATCCACCTGCTTGGCGGCCAATTGGAGAAAGAGCACAGATATGTATATGGATCGACCGTCATTTCCACCCTGTCCAACTATTTTGTAGACAAAGCATTTATCGGTGTAGGCGGCATATCTGCGAGCGGCTTTACATCCGTTCATGATGAGGAAGGCATGCTGAAGCATCAAATGATGAAGCAGGCGCGTCAGGTGTTTGTGCTTGCCGATCATTCAAAGTTTGGCAAGGACTGTCCTTTTCGTTTTGCCGCTCTCTCTGAAGTCGATTTCATCGTGACCGACCGCCTGCCTGAACCTGACATGCTGGAAATGCTGCAGCGTCAAGGAATTGAGATCCTTATTCCTGATTTTAAAGATGAAGAGGAGCTGGAAGAAGTATGAAACTTATTGCTGTGGATTTAGACGGAACCCTGTTGAATGCGGACAGCCGCATCAGTGAAGTGAACGCCTCGGCCGTCCGGAAGGCGCAGGAAAGCGGACTTACGGTTGCGATCGCCACCGGCCGCGCGGTATACGATGTACAGGAAAAGCTGCGGGAATCCGGGCTGAACGCACCCGTTATCTCCGCGAATGGCGCAGTCGTTCACGATGATCAGAAACACCTCCTCACCTCCTGCCCGATGGACCGCAGTCAGGCTTTCTCCGTCCTGGCTTGGCTTGAGGAAAACGAATTTTATTACGAGATCATGACTGATCAGGCCATCTATTCGCCGCAGAAAGGGCATCAAATTTTAACGATCGAAATGGATCGGGTACTAAGCGCCAATCCTGATGTCACCTTGAAGGAGCTTATATATGCTACGGAGAAACAGTACTCGCAAGCTGGAATTGTACGGATCGCTTCTTATGAACACATCCCGCAAGAGGCTGAAATTTATAACATTCTCGCGTTCTCTTTAGAAGAACATAAGCTTGAAAAAGGACGCAGCCGCTTTCGCAACGATTCCTCATTGACCATGGTCGTGTCCTCGGATCATAACTTCGAAGTGGAGGATACCCGGGCATCCAAAGGCAATGCCCTCTCCTATCTGGCCAACCATTTAGGTATCCCCTTGGAAGAGACGGTCGCCATAGGTGACAGTTACAATGATATTTCCATGTTGACCTCTGCGGGCAAGGGTATTGCCATGGGCAATGCGCATGATGAGATTAAAGCCCTCTGTGACGAAGTGACTCTGACCAACATAGAGAACGGAGTTGCCCATGCCATTGAACGCCTGCTTAAAGAAGCCTCTCCATCTCCGTCGAATCCCTAAATGGTAAGGAAGCATCTAAATAGGTCAACCAGGAACTTCTGGTTGACCTATTTTGCAGGTGCTTTAAGATGGTGCGTAGCCAATACAGGGCAACATAAGCGAAGCTTTGGGGTAAGTAGGGGGATGCACAGAGCAGCGGAGAGAACGAAGCAATTCCGGACAAGCGGCAGCGTTCGCCTTTGGCCCCGAATTTCATCCACTAAAAAAATAATTTGAAATTTGGGGTCAACAGCGATGGGAGGAATGCTTCGTTCTCGGAGCGTCTCACAACAACCGAAAGGAGCGCCCTAGTCAGCCTCCATCACGAACGGGATGCCCAAAGCCGGGTGTTCCGTCCTCTTTCCAATGAAAGACCTGCGCCCGGGTATGGCGATTCGGATCGTACAGGGGGTCCCCGCTAATTTCTTTATAATTCCGCGCATGATAGATGAGCACATCCTCCCCCTCTTCATTTACGGTAAAGCTATTATGCCCCGGCCCGTATTGTGCCGTCTCCTCACTCGTCCGGAAGACCGGCTCCGGCTCCTTGACCCAGGAGGCGGCATCCAGCAGATCAGCATGTTCATCCGCCCACAGCAAACCCATGCAGTAGTTGAAATCGGTGGCGCTGGCCGAAAACGTAATGAAGATACGCCCGTTCCGCTTCAGCACAGCCGGCCCTTCATTCACTCTGAAGCCAATCACCTCCCAGGCATGCTCAGGCGTGGCGATCATCGTCTGCGGTCCTGTCAAAGTCCAGGCATTACTCATTTCCGATATGTACAGATTCGAATTGCCCTGAATGTCCGGGTCCTTCTGCGCCCATACATAATACCTGACTCCCCGATGCTCAAAGGAAGTGGCATCCAGAGCAAAGGATTCCCAGGCCGTCTTGACCTGTCCCTTCTCGATCCATTCCCCTTCCAGCGGGTTTGCAGATTCATTCTCCAGCACATACATCCGGTGATCGAACAAGCCGTCCTTCGTTTCCGTCGTGCGGGCAGCGGCGAAATAGATATACCATTTTCCTTCGATAAAATGGATTTCCGGAGCCCAAATATTCGCGCTGAGCGGTCCTGTATCATATTTGCGCCAGGCCACAACCGGCTCGGCCAGACTTAAACCCTCAATGGTGGCGGCACGTCGCACCTCAATTCTGTCGTACTCCGGGACAGAGGCCGTGAAATAGTAATATCCGTCCGTATGTCTGTACACCCACGGGTCCGCGCGCTGCTCTATCAGCGGATTGTGATATTTTTTGACCGTTTTCATATTCATAACTCCTTCCTAGAAAATCTGCACACTCTAACCTTTCACAGCTCCAGCCGTCATCCCGTCGATAAAGTATTTCTGAAAAGCCACGAATAATATAAAAATCGGGATGATGGAGAAAAACGAGCCCACGATCAGCAGATCATAGTTGTTCCCGTATGGGGTCAGCAGCGTTTTCAATCCGATCGGCAGCGTGTATTTGCTTTCATCGCTCAGAACCATGAACGGCCAGAGAAAGTTGTTCCAGCTGTTCATCCCGTTCAGGATGGCCATTGCCGCAAATGACGGCTTCATGATCGGAAGAATGAGGCGAATATAAATGCCGTACTCACTAGCCCCATCGACCCGGCCTGCTGCGATAATTTCCTTGGGCACTCCGCTCAGATACTGCCGGAAGAAGAAAATGGTGGCCGCGCTCGCGATACCCGGCAGAACAATGGCCGAATAGGTATTCATCATGCCCAGATTGTTGATCAGCGTGTACAAGGGCAGCAGCAATATTTCAAAGGGAACCATCATAATGAGCAGCACACAGATAAACAGAAAGTTTTTCCCTTTAAACTCATAAGCCGAGAAGCCGTAAGCCACCGTTGCGCTGATCAGCAGCGTCAGGACAACCTGCACAATCGTAAGCACCAGTGAATTAAAAAACCAGCTAAAATAAGCGTGATTGCCGGTAAACAAATAAATGTAGTTGTCAAAGTTCATGACAGACAGGTCGAACCTTAAATTCAGTCCGTACCGGATCAGCTCCTGGCCCGGCTTAAAGGAGGAAATAGCGATCGCATAAAACGGAAGTAAAATAAGGATACAGAGGGCCGTGAAAAAGACAACCAGAGTAATCTTGGCAAAAAGCCCCTTTCCCGTATTAAGCCCGTGCTCCCGGACAGCAGGATATGCATTTGGGGCAAGCTCCTTTTTCATTACCGATCCTCCTTTTTAAACAGGCCGGAAAACGCCAGCTGCGTCAAATTAATCAGCATCGTAATCGCCAGCAGTACAATCCCGACCGCCGCCGCATAGCCCAGATTGTTCTTCTCAATGCCCTGGCGGTACAGATAGCCGACGATGGTAAGGCCGATATTCTTCGGCGAATTGTTGCCGTTCCACAGCATCATGCTCTCAATAAACATGGCCAGTCCCGCATAGATACTGATCGTCACCACGTAGATGGTCGTTGGCTTCAGCAAGGGCATCGTAATCATTCTGAATTTCTGAAAGGCGGAGGCTCCGTCAATCGAAGCCGCTTCATAATATTCATCAGGGATGTTTTTGAGGCCTGACAGGAAATACAGCATGTTCACACCGGTCCATCTCCAGGCAGCCAATGCCAGCAAAGCGATAAACCCGGTGACCTGGCCTTTCAAGAACTTGACTGGCTCTACCCCAAACCAGCCCAAAACACTGTTGATAAGCGAACCGTCCATTTCCCCGAACATGAGCCGGAAAATCGTCCCCGCCACCACCACGGAGGTCAGCGCCGGAAAGAAGAAGGAGGACTTAAAAAATTCTCTTCCCCACATAAATTTATTGTTGATCAGAACCGCGAACAGCATCGGGAAAGGAATGAGAATCACCAAAGTAAGAACCATGTAGATGGCACTGTTAATGACAGCCTTCAAGAAGATGCCGTCCCCCATCAGCTTGGTATAATTGTCCAACCCTACCCAGCTTGCTTCCTGGCCGAGCGATATTTTTTGGAAGCTCATTTCAAAGGAGCTGAGCAGCGGATATACCCAGAAGACGGCGAAAACAATAACAAACGGCAGCACAAAGACGTAAGGGGCAACCTTCTGCGAGTACAGGAAATTTTTAATCACATCTCCCACTCCTTTCTTTAAAATCGAGCCGCTCTATGCAGAGCAGCCCGCTTCTGTCTCTCTGGTTATTGCAATTCCTGTTCGATTTGCGCCTGTGCATCATTCAGCGCTTCCGTGATATCCCTTCCGTCCTCAAATATTTCGTTCAACGTCACCGTACAGAGCACATTATTGATGGTTGGACTTGCAGATGTCGATTTGATCAGCCGGATTTCATCCTTGATCTCATTTAATACATCGAACGGATTGTTGATAAAATACTTTACAAACTCGTTGTCAGGGTTATGGGTAACCTCTTTCATATTCCAGATGTCCATGTTCACCGGATCAAACCCAAGCGTATTCCAGATTTCGATGTTCGCTTCCTTCGACAGTTTTGCGAATGCTACGAACTCCTTGGCTAACTGCACATCCTTGGCCGTTTTGGTAACGACTGTGCCGGTTCCGCCGCCGCCAAGCGATCTAGGCATGCCCTCTTCCATGACCGGAAGGGGAGCAAGCGCAATTTTTCCTGCCAAATCCGGCATATAGTTCGTGTAACGCGACATCATCCAAAGCGGCATAAAAATGGTCGCATAATTCCCGGAGTTAAACTCCCCGTATGCTTCTTCCGTATCAGGCTGTCCGCCGGCAATCGTCGCAAGAACATTGTTATCCTGCAAATCTTTTAAAACGGTAAGCCCCTTGATCATTTCCGGAGAATTCACTACTGGCTTGCCGTTGTCATCCGTAAGATCCGCTCCCTGCTGGGCCAGCATCATGGAGGACTGCCATAGCGCGCTGGTGTCGGCTGTAGCCATATACTTACCGGTCTTGGCATAAACCTGGATACCCGCTTTCTTGAAATCGTCCCAGGTTTTGATGGTGGTGTAATCCACACCGGCTTCCTTGAGAATTTCCGTGTTATAGAAAGCCACCGTCGCGCCTACATGAGTCGAAGCTCCGTAAGTTACGCCATCCTTGCTGTACAGATCAATCTGTGACTTTACGATCGTATCCCGGTACGGATCAATGACATCGTTCAGCGATTCCAGTTGGGGAGTTCCTTCCAGGAAATCAGGGAATTTGCCAATCTCAATATCGGCAATGTCCGGAGCGCCGGTACCTGTCTGCAGGGCAATCGACAGCTTGTTGTGCATGTCATCATACGGCATGACCGTCACGTTCAGCTTGATCTGACGGTCCGGGTTGGCTTCGTTCCACTTTGTCAGCATTTTCTCAAAATGCTTTCCATGCAGTTCAACAAAGGTCCAAAAAGAAAGTTCGGTTGCATTTTCGCCTGCACCTCCATCGAGAACTTCGTTTTCCCCTCCCGCACCCTTATTGCTTGAAGAGTTGCCACAACCCCAAAGGAATAAAACCATCGAAATTACCGTGAGCATCAAAAACCATTTTTTCTTCATGCTTGACCCTCCCTATGTAAAAATTCAATTGATTGTATCCGCTTACAGAAATAAAATAGCATAGAACGGAATCTGTTGTAAATAAAAAATATAAAATGGTTTATAAAAATATAAAATTATAATACTATTAGCAATGAAATCATAAAAATTCAGGATGAAAAGGTCATGATTTCACAGTTTAAATTCATTTTTTTCTAAAATAAACATTTGATTTTCGACTTTAGCACCTGTTTTTTCATCATTTTTCACACAAAAAGTATTGTTCATTTGCTTTTCAGGCAATTTAGTTTATACTTACCTAAAATAAAAAGTTTCGTGGAAGAGGGTACTGTATCATGATCTATATTAAGGACCTGATGAGCGGTATTGATATTTTCAAGGCGCTCAGCTCGGAAATTCGCCTGCAGATTCTGGAGATGCTGGCCAGCAATCAGGAGCTGAATTTAAATGAAATCGCAAGAAGACTCAACCTCAGCAACGGAGCTATTACCATGCATATAAAAAAATTGGAGGACAGCGGACTTATTGAAATCAACACCTCTGTCGGAAAGCACGGAATTCAGAAGGTCTGTTATTTAAACAAGGATAAGCTCATGGTTGATCTGCGCAGCAAGGACACCGACAATTTGTACGAGGTGGAGATTCAGGTGGGCCATTACAGTAACTATCAGGCTTTTCCGACCTGTGGGCTTGCAACCAAGGACAGTATTATCGGAGATTTTGACGATCCCCGTTATTTCGCGGATCCGCAGCGGATCAATTCAGGCATTATCTGGATGAGTGAAGGTTTTCTGGAATATCGTATTCCCAACTATCTGAAACCGAACCAGTCCTTCCGCGAAATCCAGTTTTCTCTGGAGCTGGGCAGCGAGGCTCCCGGTTATTCCGACAATTATCCTTCTGACCTGTATTTTTATATCAATGGCACGGAAATCGGCTATTGGACCAGTCCCGGGGATTTCGGTGATATGCGCGGAACCTTCAATCCGGATTGGTGGCCCCCTCACCTGAATCAATACGGGATGCTGAAGCTGATCCGCATCAACAAGGATGGCAGCTTTATTGATGGCTGCCGCATCTCGGATGTGACTTTGCAGGATATCGGGCTGGATTATAAAAGTGAGCTTACCTTCCGGATTGCCGTAGCCGACAAATCGGTGAACAAACGCGGAATGACGATTTACGGAAAAAATTTCGGCAATTATAATCAGGATTTATTGGCTCGTGTGCTTTACGATGAGCATTGGGTTGCGGAGACACGAAGCGCCTCCTTAACGATAAATGCGGATTGATGCGGATAACAAAAAAACCGTTCATTGGTGGAAGCCAACGAACGGTTTTTTCTGAATCAAAACGGAGAGAGAGGGATTCGAACCCTCGCACCACTTACGCAGTCTAACCCCTTAGCAGAGGGTCCCCTTGAGCCACTTGGGTATCTCTCCATACTGGCTCCCCGAACAGGACTCGAACCTGTGACAACTCGATTAACAGTCGAGTGCTCTACCGACTGAGCTATCAGGGAACATTCTTTGTTTTATAATTTATCATGATTGAGTTACAACGTCAAGGCGAAGAAGCTGCAGCTGGCCTGAGCACTTGCCGCAGCGGTAGCGGGAAGGATCCATTTTGCGTTTACGCAAATATTCCTGGCCACAGGTACGGCATAACAGCTTGTAGCGGAAAGGCAATTTCTTCGCCTTCTCCCTTCCGGGCAGCGCGCGGCAGTGTCTGCTTCCTCCTACCTTGGCAAGCAGGCGCTTGAAGTCCTCATCCCGGTGCTTGTACCCCCTGCCGCTTAAATGAAGGTGGTAATGGCACAGCTCATGCTTGATAATGCTCTCTACCTCTGCATGTCCGTATGCGGTCAACTGATGAGGGTTAATTTCGATATCGTGGCTCTTCAAAAAATACCTGCCTCCCGTCGCGGTCAGACGGGGATTAAAGATCGCTCGATGACGGAAGGGAGCGCCGAAATAATCAACAGATATACGTTCTACCCAGCGCTGTAGCTCTTCGTTGCTCATGGGCTGCATGACTTCCGGCCAACTCCTCTCCATGCTATATCACTATTTTGAATCATACCCCCTCCCCACACGGTTCTGTCAAGCATGTCTTTCTGGAACATATCAGGACGGTTGCCCATATGCTAACCATACATACGACCGAATGGGGAGGAGATTGTGTTGCCTCAATGGCTCAGAAATCAGTTAATGCGTGCTTTCAACAAAAGAGACCGCAATCAGATTCGCTTGTTGAACGACTGCTGGTTCTTCTACGTTAAAAATCCCGGTAAAACGCTGGAATCACGGAACGGCAAGACCGTCTGACCACCAAAAGAACAAGCCGGTGTCCCGAATGGACACACCGGCGAAATGATTTTTTCTGTGTTTTAGGAAAATCAGGAATGTGCCTGCTCTTCGACCGGCTCCTTCATCGTAAGACCGACTCTGCCTTTTTTCAAGTCCACGTTCAGCACCCAGACCGTGACGTTATCACCCACGGATACGACATCCATCGGATGCTTCACATATCCGTGCTTCAGCTGTGAAATATGCACAAGGCCGTCGCTCTTGATACCGATATCGACGAATGCGCCGAAATCAATAACATTCCGCACCGTTCCCTGCAGTTTCATGCCAGGAGTCAGATCTTCAATCTTCAACACATCCTTGCGGAATACCGGCAGCGGCAGTTCATCCCGCGGATCTCTGCCCGGACGCTGCAGGCTGTCCAGAATGTCGCGCAGCGTCGGCACGCCTACACCCAGCTTCTCCGCCAGCCGCTCCGGATTTTGAGCAGCCAGCAGGTCTGCCACCTGCCTGGAGCCGATCTCCTGCTGATCGATATTCATCTCCTGGAACAGGCGGTTTACCACCTCGTAAGATTCCGGGTGAATCGGGGTACGATCAAGCGGATTGTCTCCACCCGTAATGCGCATAAAGCCGACACACTGCTCATAGGTTTTGGCTCCAAGGCGGGATACCTTCTGCAATTGGCGGCGGTTGACGAATTTTCCGTTCTCCTCGCGGAATTTTACAATATTTTTGGCAATGGTCGTATTGATGCCGGCCACATAGGACAGCAGCGACGGTGAAGCTGTATTCACGTCAACACCGACATGGTTAACGGCGGATTCAACGACAGCTTTCAGGCTTTCTTCCAGATGTTTTTGGGAAACGTCATGCTGGTATTGGCCGACGCCGATCGCTTTTGGCTCAATTTTAACAAGCTCGGCGAGTGGGTCCTGCACCCGGCGGGCAATGGAAGCCGCACTCCGTTCCGCCACATCCAGATCCGGGAACTCCTCCTGGGCCAGCTTGGACGCAGAATAGACACTGGCACCCGCTTCATTTACGATCAGGTAAGACAGCTTGCTGCTCTTCAGTTCAGCGATCAAATCTGCGACAAATTGCTCCGTTTCCCGTGAAGCCGTGCCGTTGCCGATTACAATCAGCTCGACATCGTACTTGTCAATGAGTTCCTTGAACTTCTCGGCAGCTTCCTTCTTCTTGTTATTGGGCGGAGTCGGATACGTAACAGCCACCTCCAGCAGCTTGCCGGTATCGTCTACAGCTGCCAGTTTGCAGCCCGTACGGTAGGCAGGATCCACGCCGAGAACCCGCTGTCCCTTGATTGGAGCCTGCAGCAGCAAGCTGCGCAGATTGCCGGAAAAAATGGAGATCGCCTGATTCTCCCCTTTTTCCGTCATTTCCGCTCTTACCTCACGCTCAATAGACGGGGCGATCAGCCTTTTATATGCATCTTCAATGACAGCTGTAATCAAATGGTCAACGACAGACGGGCTCCTCTGGATCTGGCCGGCAATGTAGCGGTGAACCGATTCCGGTGCAACCTCCAGACTGACCTTCAGAAAGCCTTCGCGCTCCCCGCGGTTAATCGCCAAAATCCGGTGTGGCGGCATTTTCTTGGCCAGCTCACGATAGCTGTAGTAATTCTCATAGACAGACTCCGCTTCCGCATCCTTGGCTTCCGAGGTCAGCATGCCTTGGTCCAGCGTGTAGCGGCGCACCCATTTGCGGATGGTCGCATCATCGGCAATATTTTCAGCCAAAATATCCAGCGCTCCCTGCACCGCGGCCTCGGCAGTATCGACACCTTTTTCCGGGTCAACATAACGCTCTGCTTCCTGCAGCACATCGCCCTGCTTCGGCTGATTCCAGATCCATACGGACAGCGGTTCAAGCCCTTTTTCCTTGGCGACGCTGGCCCGTGTTTTGCGCTTCTGGCGATAAGGACGGTAGAGGTCTTCCACTTCCTGCAATTTGACCGCATTTTCGATGGCGCTCTGCAGCTCCTCCGTCAGCTTGCCCTGCTCCTCGATTATCCGGAGGACCTCCAGCTTGCGGTCCTCCAGATTACGCAGGTACTGCACCCGCTCTTCGATTTGACGAAGCTGGTTCTCATCAAGCTCCCCCGTCATCTCTTTACGGTAACGGGCAATAAAAGGAATCGTATTTCCTTCATCCAGCAGGCCGGTCGTCGTACGCACCTGCTTCAGGGACAACGACAATTCCTCCGCCACCTGCTTAATAATCCGTTCCTGACGCTTCTGCTGCACTTCATCAACTACATTAGACATGTAACCAAAACTCCCTCCAGCCCCATACAACGGAGCTTATCCATCATACTAACCCGATTGCAGCGGGCTGCAACTGCTTCTGTTTATGGCAAAAAAAGAACCGTACTTGCCAGTACGGCCCTTGATATTCTTCATCCGTCCGATGCTAAAAATCAATCAGCCCCACACTGATTTGAAGCGCATCGCTTACTTTGCGCATGGTTTCTTCATCCAAATGGGTTATTTTGTCAGTCAACCTCTGCTTGTCGATCGTCCGGATTTGCTCCAGCAGGACGACAGAGTCGCGGTCAAAGCCATGTGTCGCCGCATCAATTTCCACATGCGTCGGCAGCTTTGCCTTCTGGATTTGGGCAGTAATCGCCGCTACGATTACGGTAGGGCTGAACCGGTTGCCAATATCATTCTGGATGATCAGTACCGGCCGTACTCCACCTTGCTCGGAACCGACAACGGGTGAAAGATCTGCAAAAAAAACGTCGCCGCGCTTAACGATCAATATCGATTACACCCCGCTAACTGTGCGGCCCAGAGTGCTGTCTGCATCTTCCTCCGCGTAAAAAGCCTCGGATGCCATGGTTAAATTAATCTTAGCCATTTCCATGTATCCCCGCTGCATCGCTTCACGAATATACCGTTTCTTCCGTTCGCTCAAATACAGCTTCATGGCCTGCCTTATAAATTCACTGCGGTTGGAATTCTCCATAGCTACGATCCCGTCCACTTCCTGAAGAAGATAATCAGGCAAACTGATCATAATCCTTTTGGTGTTCTGCAAGTTAGCCAACTTCCTTCCACCCCCCACAACCTTATCGCCATTGTACCATTATAACGTTATCCCCGGTAATTTATACAAGATATATATATGTTGGCAGTATATCAACTATGCTGCATCCCATTATAAACTAACCATGGCATTCGCGTACAGTGCGTTTCCTGTCAAAAAACACCCATCTGCCCGCAGCATGCTCCCGATTAGGCGCCAGCATAGTATTTTCCTCGCCTCTCACACAACATATTTCGAGACACTCCACGCAAACTCCTGCCTGTTCATATCGTTTCTCTTGTCATTTCCTCATTTTTTGCTTCTAGATGAAGAAAAAACCGGTAATTCGTTATCCATTGGCAAAACATGCTACAATAACGGGTTCCTGCGGGTGACTATCCGGCCTCCGCGCATATATAGCCGCGGGACCCTGTTCGCAATCATGCAGACCACCTCATAGTTGATGGTCCCTAGCCAGGAAGCCAGCTCATCCGCGGAAATGATCGCGCCGGATTGCTGGCCGATGAGAACAACCTCCTCGCCGGCCTGAATTTCTTCCGCCTCTGCGGCGAAAGCTTGCAAAGAAACCATACACTGGTCCATACAAATGGTGCCCAATACCGGAACGCGACGGCCGCGTATCAATACTTCCGCTTTACCACTCAGCATCCGCGAATATCCGTCGGCATAACCGACCGGAAGCGTACCGATGAGCTCCTGGGAAGCTGTTGTATATTGGGTCCCATAGCTGATGCCCCAGCCAGGGGGAAGAGTTTTGACGTAGGACAATTCGGTCCTCAGCGTCAAAACCGGGAGCAGTTCAACAGCCTGACGGTTCACCTCATGGGAAGGATACAAGCCGTACATGGCGATGCCGATCCGGATCATGTCGAAAGACAGCCCCGGCATGTCCAAAGCCGTTGCACTGTTTCCCGTATGTATGATGGGAATGGAATAGCCTTTCCCTTGCAGCGCCGACGCCACACCCTGAAATCTCCGGTATTGTTCCAGTGTATAGCTTTTATTTTCTTCATCCGCCCGGGCAAAATGAGTGTACATTCCTTCCAGTTCCGCCTCTTCCGTGTTCCAGACCTTCTCGATAAAGGCGAATGCGCCTTCATCCGGCAGCAAGCCGAGACGTCCCATGCCACTGTCAATTTTGATATGCACCTTCAACCGGCGCGGGCTCCCTTTACGGTCAAGCGCCTGAACGGCCTCCAGCACCTCTGTCGTGAACAGCGTCAACGTAATCTCGTTCTCCCATGCCGTCTGCACAGCCTCCGGTGACGTATAGCCAAGAACCAGAAGAGGCAGGGTAATTCCTGCCCTGCGAAGTTCAATGGCTTCGTCCAGAAATGCCACGCTGAGATAATCAGCCCCGAGCTGCTCCAGCTCTCTCGATACCTCTACCGCTCCATGACCGTAAGCATTGGCCTTGACGCACGCCAACAGCTTCATTTGCTGTGGCAGCGCATGGCGAATGCCCTGGTAATTGAAGCGCAAATGATCAAGATTGATTTCCGCTCGGGTCGGTCTGTATTGTACTTGCACTGTAGGTCACCTTCTTCAAAGTCTTGGATGCGAGCCGGATCGCACGCTGCGATGTAAGCTGAATAGTTACCATGGTAATGTTCCGTGCCGCGACTGTCAATGAAGCAGGGCCAGACATATACAAATGCAGGAAAACAGCGGATGAAAAAAGACGGACAGCGGCAGCAGCAGAGCGAGTACCCTACCAACCATCACTATCCGCCTATAAGGATTTATTTACCCGATTGATCCTGCATAGACGCGGCAATTTGAATCATTTCCTGAACAGGCAGGTCCGCACTCGTAATTCTGAACTCCACACCGTCCATCATCCAGGTCAAAGTCTGCTGCTGATCTCCTGTCAATACACCTACCACACCAAAGCCCATATCGATCGGATCGCCTGCCGCAAGGGATACAGCCCGATCAAGCGGCCGGCTCTCCACAATCGTATAATTGTATTGTCCGGCATAACGCATCATCACCGCGTAGGTCTCGCTGTCCTCGATTTCCGGCATATCCCTCATCTGCACGCCTGCAGGCATGTAGGTCGGCTCAATAATTCCGAATTCACTCATGGCCGGGTCTTCACTTCCCTGGTCAGATTGGCCGTCAGCTCCTGCATTCGGCTCCCCGGCCCCGGCATCTGCATCACTGGCCTCGATACCATCAGCAGCCGGTTGCTCCTCCGTCCCGTTAGCTTCACCTGCTGCCGGCCCGCTCGTACCCGTTCCCGCCTGATCCGGGTCTCCTGTTTCATCCGAGGTTCCTGTTTGATCCGGGTTGTCCGATGGCTTGTTCCCCCCAGTCTCCCCAGTCTCCGCTTGCGGCTGCGCGTCCTTCGTGTCCCCTGAATTGGATGGCGGAACAGCCGTGCTGCCTGCACCCATATTGCGCTCCATATCAAAGGCATCCTTGTCAAATTCGGTTCCGAATTTGAAATCGCTGAATTTCAAATCGACTACAACTTTGGCATTGGCGTCGGACACCTGCACCTGCTGCGGGGCATAATTGTCCTTGGCAAGCCAGATTTTTTGGCGGACAAGCGCATGGCTGTTGTAATTAGCGGCAACATCGAAGATGTAGGCTTTGTCATCGTTAGCCAACTGGCGAGTCTCATCCCCTATGATGCTGCGCACCAATGTCTCGTACAGATAGACCTGCCCCTGATTATCCGGCCAGTCGCTTTTAAAGCGGAAGCTTTTGTTCAGACTTGGTGTAAGGACGAATACCCCCTCATCATTCCGCAGCACAATCTGGGTAATATCCTTCTTCTCATTCGTCATGGCTATACGATAATACGAAGGCTTGCGGTAGGATATATCCACCAGATATTCCTGTGGCGTCTGGCCCGTATGCAGGGTCATCAGCGCCGTACCGTGATAGCTGTCCATCCCGCTTACCACATCACTTAAATCTTTAACCACATCGTCCGCACTTTTCTTGCCGCAGCCAGCCAGCAGCACGGTCACGCACATGATCATGGCAAGTATCCATGAACTCCGGCGCATATCATCAACCCCTTCAGCATGTTTTAATTCGAATTAGTACATGTCTATGAAAGACTTGTTCGATTTATGCTGACTAGCCTGACAAGCTGCGTCTAAATACTGGCTTTCGATTCATTCAAAATTCTGAAACTTCATGAAATATCCCTGCCTCCTTCATGTAATTTTCACTGGACGAAGCATGCAGACAGCTGTAGAATATATACTATCTAAAAAAACGGAATAAGGATCTTCGGGGTAGGGTGAAATTCCCGACCGGCGGTATGGCTCCTGGAGCCGAGCCCGCGACTCCGCTGCCTGTCATTCAGACAGCGGACTGATTTGGTGAGATGCCAAAGCCGACGGTACAGTCCGGATGGAAGAAGATCACACAATAAACCACGTTAGCGGGTTCACGGGGAACAGTCTGCTCTTTTGGGCTCATTCAACTTCCTGTGATGTCGTATACGTTCAGGTTTATTTGATCATCAGTCCCCGTCCGTGTTTAACCACACGCGAGCGGGGGCTTTTGCCTCTATGGGTCCTTTATCCACAAAGGAGCTAACAATCATGAGTGAAACTACAGCGTCATCCACAGCTATTTTGCGGGAAGCACCTGTAAAAAGCGGCTTTTGGCTCGTCGTCATCGGAGCAGCCTTATGGGGCGTTGATCCCCTGTTCCGCATCCTGCTGCTGGATCATCTGACCTCCACGCAGATTGTGTTGCTGGAGCATGTAATTCTGTTTATATGCGCCGCGCCGGTGTTATGGCGACACCGCGGAGAATTAAAGCGGGTGCGGCTGCGCCACGTCCTGGCTCTGCTGTTCATTTCCTGGGGCGGTTCGGCCCTCGCCACCGTGCTGTTCACGATGGCCCTGTCTGACGGCAATCCGAATGCGGTGCTGCTGCTGCAGAAGATGCAGCCTCTTTTTGCCATCATCATGGCCAGAATCATTTTGAAGGAACTGTTGCCCCGCTACTTCAGTGTTTTGCTGCTGGTCGCGCTGGCCGGCACTTATATGCTGACCTTCGGCTGGTCGATGCCTTTCAGCCATGTCAACGAATTTATGCAAATCGGCAGCCTGCTCTCGTTAGGCGCTGCCGCTTTATGGGGCGGCTCCACCGTCATGGGCAGATATTTACTTGGCACCATGAAATATGAGACAGTAACCTCCCTGCGCTTTATGCTGGCTCTGCCCCTGCTGCTCGTAATGACCTCTGTGGAGCAGGCTCCCTGGCAGCTTCCGTCAGGCACATGGGCCGCTGGTGCCGTAATTCTGAATCTGGTGCTGCAGGCACTGCTGCCCGGACTGCTCAGCATGGCGCTGTACTACAAGGGGCTTAGTTCTACCAAGGCCTCCTATGCCACGCTGGCCGAGCTCAGCTTCCCAATGATTGGCGTGCTCATTAACTGGGTCG
Organism: Paenibacillus enshidis; assembly: GCF_042136365.1. Taxonomy (NCBI): domain Bacteria; kingdom Bacillati; phylum Bacillota; class Bacilli; order Caryophanales; family Paenibacillaceae; genus Paenibacillus; species Paenibacillus enshidis. Next base: position 124,929 of record NZ_JBHHMI010000006.1, read on the forward strand.
CCTTTCACGAACTGGTCACCCTTGCACAGCTTACCGGCTTTGTGCTGATCTGGATTACGCTATTTCTCATTTCCAGACAGCCCAGGGAGGCTTCAACATGAGACGAGATTATGCCTCATTATGCAACGACCGCGTTCCTATAAAAGGAACGCGGTCGTTTTTTTCAATAACTTTTCTTTTGGGATTAATGTATTATTTTTACATTATAACTAGGTCTATAAGCTCTTTATTTTAACTCGAATTTAGTCGAATAACATAACAGCAGTTAAATTTTGAAATAGGAGAATACATATGGACAACATTCATTCCAAAAGCTTATTCGCTAAATTCAGGAGACACATCGGTTTAATGAGAACAAAGCTGATTGCTTCTTTCTTGGTCGTACTCCTTGTTCCCAGCCTGTTCATAGGATATTTCTCCTACCAGAGTGCCAGTAACAAGCTGCGCGGCAACATTTCCGATGCGGTAACAACCAATATCGGATTGATCGATTCCAATATTACGGAGTATGTGCAGCCAGTTATAAATACTCTGAACATGTTTGTGAAAGTGCTCTCATCAGAGGACGTCACCGAGCATCCGGAACAGGTTCAGCAGACGTTGGATCAGATGATGGCCACGTACTCCAAGCTGGATGGAGTCGTTATCGCAACTGAAGATGGCAGCTATGTCAGATCACCCGCCAAGGTCGATCCGGAGTATGATCCGCTTGAGAAAATCTGGTACCAGGAAGGCATAAAGCTGAACGGAGACGTTTTTGTTGGCAAACCTGTGGTCAGCACCTCTACCGGCAATCTGGTCGTCACGTTTTCCAGATCTTTGCCTGACGGCAAGGGTGCGCTCACCTTGAATCTTAGCCTGCAGAGTCTTACGGACAATCTGAAGGATATCAAAATCGGCGAGCACGGCGGATTAATCATCACCAATGATGAAAATATGATCGTCGCAGGGGTCGGCCCTGCATATATCAACAGCAAGAAAAAACCGGGGGACCTCTTGAAAGGGCTGCCTGCTGTGGACACAAACGGCGAGACCGCTGCAGCTCATGGCATCAGCTTCCTCGGGCTGCTGGCGGATGTCTTTTCCACCAATCAGCCGCTGACGGGCTGGAATATCTACGGCATCTATGACAACCAGGATTATGATCAGGCGGTCAAGCCGATACTGATCAACAGCCTCGTGGTCATTGTTGTGTCGATTGTCGCAGCGGCCGTCATTATATTCTTGACACTGCGCAGCATTATGGTACCACTGGGCAGATTGCAAAGAGGAACCAAAATCATCAGTGAAGGCAACCTGACGGAACGCATCCATCTGAAGAGAAATGATGAGTTCGGCGAGCTTGCCCGCGATTTTGACCAGATGACGCAATCCCTGCATGCGATGGTGTCGGAGGTCAATCAAACCTCAAGCCATTTGGCTTCGTCGGCTGAAGTGATTAAGGAAAGCACCGAGCAGACCACCCTGTCCGTTCAGTCTGTCGCGGAAACGGTACAGGAGACGGCAGAAACGGCATTAGCCAGTGCTGAATCCTCGGAGCAAACCGCCTTTGCCGTAGAAGAAATGGCAAGGGGCGTCAGCTCTATTGCCGAATCCGCAACCTCCATTGTGGACTCTGCATCCCGGACGGAACACGACGTTGCTAATGGAAGCCACAAGATCACCACCGTGCGCAGCCAGATGGACCGCATTTTACAGGCCGTACGCGAAACAGGAGACTCCATCGACGAGCTCTCCAAGCTGTCGGATCATGCACGGGAGATGAATAATGCGATTGCCGACATCGCCAAGCAGACCAACCTGCTCTCGCTTAACGCATCGATAGAAGCGTCCAGAGCAGGCGAAGCAGGCCGTGGATTCGCTGTTGTGGCCGAGGAGGTCCGCAAGCTCTCCGAGCAATCCAAGCATACAGCCGGCGAAATCAGCACGATCATCGGACAGATGGTGGAGTTGATCGAACGGTCGACCCATCAAATGAACACCGAGGTACGCAATCAGGTCAACGAGGGTCTGCGGGTCAGCGAAGAAGCGCAAACGGCGTTCAACAGCATCGAAGGCTCCACAGCCCATATTGTGGACCAGATCCAGACGGTGTCCGCTGCCGCTGAACAAATTTCGGCGAGCACACAGGAGGTGTCCGCTACCGTTACTGAATTGGCCAACATGTCCAAGCAGTCTGCCGAAAGCGCACAGACGACATCGGCTTCCGCAGAGGAGCAAATGGCCGCGATGGAGGAAATCTCTTCCTCCACCCAGGAGCTCGCGAATATGGCGGAAAGCCTGCAGCAAATGGTTAAGCGTTTTACGATATAATACCTGAATTTATAAAGAGGACCTCTTCCATACCAACAATGGAAGAGGTCCTTTGGCTGCTTGCGAACAAGCAGAATCAGTTCTTCGCTGCAGCAATGAAGAGGACTCGCTTCTCCGCATCCGGGTCCCGGACAACCGTAGTGTCACAGTTGAAAATAACGGTAGCCCGTTCATTCAGATCATATCTTGGCCAGTCCAGCTCCGGAGTAGAGGGGTTCCCGCTGCTGGCAAAGGATACCCAGGCATCCTGCATCCATCGTGACAGGCGCTTCATCTCTTCAGTCAGCGTGATGTTCAGTTCCTTCAATTGCTGCTGGTTGTCAAATACAAACGCAATCTCCGCCCCATGCACCGATTTGCCCAGGAACGGGTGTCCCGGCATGCACCAGTCAAACCGGTACATCCAGACCGGGCCGTAACCTGCCTGACCAGATGCGTATTGTACCGCCGAACGCCAGAAGTACAGGTCTGTCATTAGCTGCGCCTGTCCTTCCACACTGACGGGATACCGGCCGGAAAGCTCGGCGGCATGGGTTATCCCTGTCATCGCCTGAATGGCCTGGGCAGCGGCTTCAGCGCTGATCAAATGCTCCGGCCCTCTCACGAAGTATGCGCCTTCGTCACGGTTGGTGCCGATCATGACAGCCACATCTTGAGCTGCTCCGTGTTCAATGGCTTTCTGCGGCTCCTCCGGCAGCGAGCTGCCGTCTACCACCGGCTGAAAGAGCATCGCAACCCCGGAGGAACCGAATTTTTCATACAATTTGAATCCTGCTGCGGCAATAGCCTCTGTAGGAAGTGTTGAAAGGCGCTCCCTGCTGGATGCATCTACCCCCAACTCATGCAGAAAAGCAGCCGCAAGGCCTGTGGCGTCCTTCGGATTAAGCACCTGGGATGCGCCGCTTTGAAGTATCGCTTTACGGAACAATCCCCTGGCAGCCGGCATCGCCAGCAGTGCTGCTATACTCATGGCACCAGCCGATTCGCCGAATATCGTCACATTGTCCGGATCGCCGCCGAACTCCCGGATGTTCTCCTGAACCCATTGCAGAGCCGCAATCTGATCCAGCAACCCCGCGTTGGAGACCAGATCTTCTCCAAAAGGCGAAAGATGCAGAAATCCGAACGGACCCAGACGATAATTAATCGTAACGACCACCACACCGCCGTTGTTTGCCAGCGCTGTTCCATTATACAGGGACATGCTTCCGGACCCTGTCACAAATGTACCGCCATGGATCCATACCATAACAGGACATGGAGCATCCGCTTTTGGCGCCCAAACGTTCAAATACAGACAGTCCTCCGACGGAGCAGGCTGCCCTGTCCGCGATCCAAAGATGCCTTCAGCCGACTTCTGCGGCTGGGGACAAACCGGACCAAACTGTGAAGCGTCCCGAATTCCCTCCCAGGCTTGCGGAGGCTGGGGAGCGCGGAAACGGAGCGGCCCTACCGGCGGCTGTGCAAAAGGTATGCCTTTCCACGAAAAAATACCGTCCGCTTCTGTACCCTGAAGCTCGCCATTCTTCGTACTGACCCGTATGCTCACCATGCGAATCTCTCCCTCGAAAATAAGCATGACGATGCTCCCGCCCTTTTCCCAGGCAAGCACCATGCCTTATCTAGTTTTTGTGTTCTGTCTTTATTTTATCATCTTCTTCCTTCGGAACCAGCTCGTAAATCTTCTCATCCTCCATCGCATCAATCAGGCGGTCCAACCATTTATAATAGGATTCCGCCTGTTTCATTTTGCCGCGGTCGCGCAGCAGCACCTCTTTCACCGCCTCGCTGGCGTCCTCATCCATCAACAGCTTGTCTACTTCAGAGATCGCCTTCCGCAGCACCTGCAGATTCATTTCCACCGCTTTGCGCCACTTGATGGCAAAATAATCGGTAAAGGTCTGGTGCCAGTCAAATTCTACCTCATATAAATCCTTACGGGAGCCCTTGGTCCACACCTTGTTCACCATTTTCAAATCCAGCAGCGTGCGCATGCTGGTGCTCATGCTTGTCTTGCTCATTTCCATTTCCCGGCCCATATCATCAAGCGTCATCGGTTTATCGGCAAAAAAAAGCAGGCCGTACAGATGCCCCGTGGAAAGCGTTACCCCGTATAAATCCATATTTTTACCGATCGCTTCTATGACCCTCTTCCTTATTTTTTGCAGGGATTCCTGCTGCTTTTCATCTAAATGGTCCAAGCTCATGCTTGCAACCTCCTGTTCATATGCTTAGACGGGGCAGCTGCCTTATTTGTTCGCAGTATCATCCGTTGTAAGATTTAAATCTTTGTCTATTTTAAAAAAAGCTGATTCTGTTGTAAAGAAACGGATCGTGGAGCATCCTAAAGGATACATGAGAATTATATAGCATTGGTTCGTACAGTTTTTTCTGTACGTTCCTTATGAACAGAATTTTCATTTGATAAATTTACAAAAGCTCTGTTACAATTGTTTACGTTGTCAGCCGGATCCAAACGCTGACCGTGTAAAATCCATTGACTTGTGTCAATCGCCATACAAGTGTGTGTTCAAAAAGTCAGGTTTTCAGCACCGAAGCCTATGCTTTCGAAGTGCGTTTTTTCAAAACGCTTGAGTTGGATGAAACTAGGGACTGAGGAGCGGAGCGTACGTGGGGTACGTGAGCACCGGAAGGACCGGCTGAATTCAAGATTCGATGTCGAGTCCGCTTCCTGATTTCCTTCGTGATCAAAAGATGACTTTTGAACAACCTCTCAAGCACCGTGGGGTTAATGGAAAGCGAAAGATATAGAGAAGAGGTGGATTACATGACCATTTTGGAAGTCAAAAATGTAAGCAAGCTGTTCGGGCTGCGGGCTGAACAGGGAGTCGCGCTCCTTGAGCAGGGCTGGACGAAGGAAAAACTTGCCAAGGAAAAGCAAATTACTGTCGGTGTAAACCGGGCCAGCATGGAAATCCGGCAGGGTGAGATTTTTGTCATCATGGGCTTGTCCGGCAGCGGGAAATCGACGCTGGTGCGGATGTTCAACCGCCTGATCGAGCCGACCTCCGGGGAAATCCTCGTTCATGGCAAGGATTTGCGCAAAATGAGCAAGGAGCAGCTGCGTCAGGTACGGCGCAAAACGATCAGCATGGTGTTCCAGAAATTCGCCTTGTTCCCACACCGGACCGTACTTGAAAATGTGGAATACGGGCTGGAAATTCAAAAGGTGGATAAGAGCGAGCGCGAAGAAATGGCTCGCCAAGCGTTGGAGCTGGTTGGCCTGAAAACCTGGGCTGATAAAATGCCTGATGAACTGAGCGGCGGCATGCAGCAGCGTGTTGGTCTGGCCCGTGCGCTTGCCAACGATCCTGAAATTCTGCTGATGGACGAAGCCTTCAGCGCGCTTGATCCGCTGATCCGCAGAGATATGCAGGACGAACTGCTGGAACTGCAGGATAAGATGAAAAAAACGATTATCTTCATTACCCATGACCTGGACGAAGCGCTGCGGATCGGTGACCGGATCGCCCTGATGAAAGACGGGGCTGTTGTACAAATCGGCACACCGGAAGAAATTATGATTCAGCCGGCCAACTCCTATGTCGAACGCTTCGTGGAAGACGTGGACCTGTCCAAGGTACTGACAGCCGCCCATGTTATGCGCAGACCCGAAACGATCACATTGGACCGGGGACCGCGGGTTGCACTGGGACTTATGCGTGAACGCGGAATTTCCAATCTGTTTGTTATAGACCGTTCCAAAAAATTGCTGGGCGTCATTACGGCTGAAGACACGTCGATAGCCCTGAAGCAAGACCGGAATTTGAACGACATTCTGATTACGGACGGCCCGCAAGTGGCGCCGGAAACCGTCATGAATGATTTGTTTGAAATTACAAGCTCGGCCAAAGTACCTCTGGCTGTTGTTGATAACAACGGCAGACTTCAAGGGGTTATTGTGCGCGGTGCAGTGCTCGGCGCGCTTGCCGGAGAAGTATCCATCAAGGAGGTGAATGCCGATGCTGCCGAAAATACCGCTCGCTGAATGGATTCAGGCCATCGTCGATTGGATGGGTCTTCATCTTGGCGGATTGTTCAGCGTCATTTCAACCGTAATTCAAAGCGTCGTTGGGTTCTTTGCAGGACTATTCCTGATGCCCCATCCGCTACTCTTTATCCTGATTGTGGGGATTATCGCTTACTTGATCGGAAGGCTGCCGCTCACGCTGTTTACGGTCATCGGCTTCCTGCTGGTCGACAATCTGGGCTACTGGACCCAGACGATGAATACACTGGGGCTTGTCATTACCTCCGCGTTAATCTCCATCATTCTGGGTGTTCCGCTTGGAATATGGTGTGCCTACAGCAGAACCGCTTCGCGCATCATTACCCCTCTGCTTGATTTCATGCAGACGATGCCTGCCTTTGTCTATTTGCTTCCTGCTGTAACCTTCTTCAGTCTGGGTGTCGTTCCTGGCGTGATCGCTTCCGTTATTTTCGCTATACCGCCAACGATCCGCTTGACCAATCTGGGGATTCAGCAGGTGTCCGGCGAGCTCGTGGAGGCGGCTGACGCTTTCGGTTCCACAGCGGGCCAGAAGCTGTTCAAGGTGCAGCTTCCGCTGGCAATGCCTACCCTGATGGCGGGCATCAACCAGACGATCATGCTGTCCCTGTCCATGGTGGTCATCGCGTCCATGATCGGCGCACAGGGCATCGGTGCGGAAGTATACCGTGCTGTGACCCAATTGCAGATCGGCAAAGGCTTTGAAGCCGGTCTGGCCGTTGTGGTGCTCGCGATTGTGCTTGACCGTTTTACCCAAAGTCTGTTCAAGCCCGGGAAACGCGCCAAGAGCCGGGTCAAAGGCAAGCAAAAAGCCTGGATCGCCGCTGCTGCCACCGTACTCATTCTTGCCGTCGGATTTACCCAATATATTGACAGATCCGGCACCGCTGCCAGCAACAGCAATGCAGGTTCAACCGTAGGCGAAGAGGTCGGATACCAGATTATCGGGATCGATGCCGGCGCCGGCATTATGAAATCGACCGCGCAGGCCATCAAGGATTACGGTTTGACCGAATGGACACTGATCGAAGGTTCGGGAGCGGCCATGACCGCAGCTCTCGACAAGGCTGTCAAAAATCAGGAGCCGATCATCATTACAGGCTGGACACCACACTGGATGTTCAATAAATATGATCTCAAATATCTGGACGACCCGAAGAAAACCTACGGGGAATCTGAGGAGATCCATACCATCGCCCGCAAAGGGCTGAAGGAAGATCATCCGATAGCCTATGAATTCTTGGACCGTTTCGCCTGGACCTCAGATGAAATGGGCGAAATGATGATCGCCATTCAGGATGGCACAAGCCCCGAGCAGGCGGCACAGGACTGGGCGACCAAGCATGCCGACAAGGTTGCCGAATGGACGAAGGGCCTGCAGCCGGTGAACGGCGACACGATCAAGCTGAGCTATGTTGCCTGGGATTCGGAGATCGCCAGCACAAACCTGCTCAAATATGTGCTTGAGCATGACCTCGGCTACAAAGCAGAGGCACTCCAGGTGGAAGCCGGACCGATGTGGACCGGCGTCGCAAGTGGTGATGTTGATGCTTCCCCTGCAGCCTGGCTGCCCCTGACTCATGCCGATTACTGGGCTGAGTACAAGGATAAACTGGATGATCTGGGACCCAATATGACGGGCGTGAAAACCGGACTTGTCGTTCCTGCCTATATGGACGTCAATTCCATTGCAGATTTGAAAGGCGGGCAAGCCCCTCCGCCGAATGCCGTTGGAGACGAGGTGGACCATCAGATTATCGGCATTGATGCCGGTGCAGGTATTATGAAATCAACCACGCAGGCGATCAAGGATTATGATTTGACCAACTGGACACTGGTTGAAGGCTCCGGGGCAGCGATGACCGCCGCCCTCGACAAAGCTGTCAAAAACCAGGAGCCGATCATCATTACAGGCTGGACACCACACTGGATGTTCAATAAATATGATCTCAAATATTTGGAGGACCCGAAGAAAACCTACGGGGAATCTGAGGAGATCCATACCATCGCCCGCAAAGGACTGAAGGAAGATCATCCGACCGCCTATGAATTCCTCAACAGGTTTGCCTGGACCTCGGAGGATATGGGTGAAATGATGACCGCCATACAGGAAGGCGCAAGCCCTGAGCTGGCGGCACAGGACTGGGCGACCAAGCATGCCGATAAGGTTGCCGAGTGGACGAAGGGCCTGCAGCCGGTGAGCGGCGATACCTTCAAGCTGAGTTATGTCGCTTGGGACTCCGAGATTGCCAGCACAAACCTGCTCAAATATGTGCTTGAGCACGAACTGGGCTACAAGGTGGATGCGCTCCAGGTGGAAGCCGGACCGATGTGGACCGGGGTGGCAAACGGCGATGTCGACGCTTCCCCTGCAGCCTGGCTGCCCCTGACTCATGCCGATTACTGGGCTGAGTACAAGGATAAACTGGATGATCTGGGACCGAATATGACGGGTGTAAAAACCGGCCTTGTCGTTCCCGCATATATGAATATTAACTCCATTGAAGATTTGAAAGACGGAGCAGCAGCGGATACCGCTGCCTCCGGGGATTTCGGCAAGAAAGTCAGTTACAAAATTGTCGGCACCGATCCGGGTGCGGGCTTGATGAGGCTCACTGCAAACGCCATGAAGGATTACGATTTGTCAGACTGGACGCTGATAGAAGGCTCTCCTGCCGCAATGACCGCAGCGCTGGATGATGCCATCAAGAAGCAGGAGCCGATTGTTGTTACAGGCTGGTCGCCTCACTGGATGTTCAACAAATACGAGCTGAAGTATCTTAAGGACCCCAAGAAATCGTACGGTGATCCAGAAGAGATTCACACTATCGGCCGTTTGGGGCTGCAGGAAGATCATCCTGTCGCGTATGAATTCCTTAGCCGGTTCAAATGGACTGCAGAGGACATGGGTGAAGTTATGATTGCAATCCAGGAGGGTACACCGCCTGAACAGGCAGCCAAGGGATGGGCGGATGCCCATCCTGAAAAGGTGAAGGATTGGACCCAGGGCCTGCAGCCTGTGAACGGAGATGCATTTAAGTTAAGCTATGCTGCCTGGGACTCCGAGATTGCCAGCACGAATGTGCTCAAGTATGTGCTTGAACATGATTTGGGTTACAAAGTCACTGCCCTGCAGGTAGAGCCCGGACCGATGTGGATCGGTGTCGCTACCGGCGATGTGGATGCGAGTGCGGCAGCCTGGCTGCCCCTCACCCACGCTGATTATTACGCACAGTATAAAGATGATATTGTTGATGTGGGTACAAGCATGACAGGTGTATCTTCCGGACTTGTCGTTCCAGCATACGTTGACATCAGTTCCATAGAGGACTTGCACTCGTAATATTATCCATTAACAAAAATTCCCCGAAGTTTGATGGCTTCGGGGAATTTTTTATTAAACTGTCCCATTAGAATTGCTCGCTCGCCTGCAACATCCGATTCATGCGCTCCAACATATTATCTATTCACTACTCGTTCGAGATGGATCGTTAAGTAAAGCATTTCTTCATTCGTCAGCTCGTGCTTGTATTCTTTCTTGACGAATTTTTTGATTTTCTCCGTGCATTCCGCGGCCTCTTTATGCTTCTCTTTGATCATCTTATATAAATAATCGTAGTTATTTTCATAATGTGTGCCTTTAAAGACACGCTGGGCAAAGAACTTCAAGTGGGTAATAAAGCGGAAATAGCTTAAAGAATCCTCATCAAATTCGGTTTTAAAATGATATTTCACAATCGTCATAATTTGCTGGATGAACTTTGTAATGTTCATGGTGTTCACGACTTCTTCATTCATTTCCGCATTGATGATATGAATGGCAATAAACCCGGCTTCATCCTCCGGCAGCTCGATATTAAATTTATGATTTATTTGTTCGAGCGCCTTCTTGCCAACCTGAAATTCTTCTTTATATAATTGCTTGATCTCCCACAACAGGGCATTTTTGATTTCCAACCCCTGCTGTTGTCGCTCCATGGCAAAATTGATATGGTCCGTCAGGGACACATAAATATTCTCGTTCAACTTTTTACCCAATGTATTTTTGGTATAGTTGATAATATCTTCAACCACGACGACCAGGTCGATGGGAACCTCACGAAGAAGCATTTTAAAATTGTCGGATGTTTGTTTGTTTTTCAAAGCAAAGACCTTTTCGATCTTGTCTTCTTCCACTTCATCGCCAGGCTTTTTCTTAAAGGCAAGCCCTCTTCCCATGACTACAAGCTCAGCGCCATCCTCCTGATTTACGCTTATGACATTGTTGTTAATGACCTTCGCTATCTTCACGATCTTCCGCCCCTTTGTATGCCCCTGCATATGTCTCCGATCCTATGATCATGCCCTGCTTTCTCTCTATAAACACACAAAAAACCTAAGCATTACAAAATAAATAAGACCCTTTGATCTTACATTTTGCACCTTAGGTTTTGCCTGCGTACAGTAACAATCCTAATGTTATATTCACTTAACTAAGTTAAGTATATAGCGGCATTAAGCTTCTGTCAACGCTTTCATTTCGTGCAAAACAAAAACGCAAATCCTTATGGAATAGGGATTTACGTTTTCATTTTCAGGCAGCTTTACTTACGTTTTGCAGTATGCTTATTCATTTCTTAGAGATCAGCACCGTTGGATTGAATCACACTTTTATACCAGTCAAAGCTTTTCTTCTTTCTCCTTGCCAAAGTCCCTTTTCCTTCGTTATCCCTGTCCACATAAATATATCCGTACCGTTTCTTCATCTCACCGGAGGATGCGCTAACGATATCGATCGGCCCCCAACTGGTGTATCCAATCATCTCTACGCCGTCCTTGATGGCTTCGCCCATTTCAGCGATGTGCCGCTTCAGGTAGTCAATTCTGTAATCATCGTTGATTTCCCCATCAGGTGAAACCTCATCGTTAGCCCCGAGCCCGTTCTCTACCACAAACAGCGGTTTTTGATAGCGGTCATGCAGCTGGTTGGCTGTAATGCGGAAGCCCCTTGGATCGATCGTCCAGCCCCACTCGGATTTGTCCAGGTAAGGATTGGCCACGGAGCCGAAGACGTTGCCGCTGGTCATGTTTTTGACGACCTCCGGATCTGTGCTCGTGGTCCGGCTGGAGTAGTAACTGAAGCCAATATAATCCACCGTATGATTTTTCAGAATGGCTGCATCTTCCGGTTCCATGACGATGTTGAGGTTATGATCCTTGAAGAAACGTTTGGCATAACCCGGATATTCTCCGCGTGACTGAACGTCAATGAAGAAATAGGACTCACGATCCTTCTCCATCCCCTGGAAGACATCTTCCGGGTTGCAGGTATAAGGATAGAAGCTGCCTGCAGCGAGCATGCAGCCAATTTTTCCATCCGGAATGATTTCATGACATGCTTTCGTAGCCAGTGCGCTGGCAACGAGCTGATGATGCGCGGCCTGATACTGGATTTCCTTGATATGGTCCCCTTCTTTAAATACGAGACCCGCGCCCAGGAACGGAAGATGCAGCAGCATATTGATTTCATTGAAGGTCATCCAGTATTTCACTTTGTCTTTATAGCGGTTAAAGACGGTCCTGGAATACGTTTCGAACAGGTAGACAAGCTTGCGGTTTCTCCAACTCCCGTATTTTTCGATCAAATGAACCGGCACATCAAAATGAGCAAGGGTGACAACCGGCTGAATATTGTGCTTAAGCATTTCAGCAAACAGATCATCATAAAATTGCAGCCCTGCTTCATTCGGCGTCTCATCTTCTCCTGTCGGGAAAATACGTGCCCAGGAGATCGAGACACGCAAGGCTTTAAAGCCCATTTCGGCAAACAAGACCATATCCTCTTTATAACGATGATAGAAATCAATTGCTTCATGAGAAGGATAGAATTCCCCTTTCAGCGGGGTGAAGGACGGGACATTGCCTTTCATAATCGCTCTTCTATGTTCGCCTGTAGGCAATAAATCAACGATGGTCAGCCCTTTGCCGCCTTCAAGATAGGCTCCTTCCGCCTGATTGGCGGCAATGGCTCCGCCCCACAAAAAATCACTAGGAAAGACACTGTTGGACATGGTTAAGACTCCTTTGCTAAGTATTGTATTAGCCAAACTGGCAGGGCCGGATAAAGAAAAAACCTGAGCCGAAATTGAATACACGTGTCGTGTAATCAGGTCGGTCCAGGTTATGCCCTCTCGGTAACATTCCATGAAACATTTTCACTTGTTTATAACTCTAACAACTATTTTGGGCAAAGTCAATAAGGAAGCGGATACATTACAGTGAACCTCAATGCCTTATAAAGTGTATAATATAGAGAGCCCGAAAGGAGGTGTTTGCTTGTGAATGAAAGGCAGCAATTCGTTACGGATGAAAATCTGAGAGTTTTCACCATGAAAAACTACTTTGTTGATTCCAGGCACAAAAAGGTTCATTGGAACTGGGCAGCATTTTTTCTGACTTCCTTCTGGTTGTTTTATAGAAAGATGTATCTGTTAGGCTTCGTCTATTCCATTTTTACGATACTCGTCCAGTATCTTATTCCATCCTCCTGGGCCGTATTTATAATTAACTGGACAGTATCCATTTTGTTTGGCATGTTCGGCAATGCTATGTATCTCAAGTATGCAGAAAAGAAGATCAGCCGAATCTGCGAAACATATGCCGACGATTCTGCGCGTATTCCGGAATTCTATGATCAGGGCGGCACCAACTTAAGAGCAGCCATCCTTATTCCGCTGGGGATTGGCATAATCCATTATGTAATTTTTCAAGTTTTTCTCGCCTGAATTTCATATTCTGTGATGTAGGGAGGATCAAACTAAGTCCACAACTTATATTTATTTACCACAAATGGAAATACTACGATGAACAAGGATATAGCCTTATATAATCCAGCTAAATAGTAAAGGAGCTGATACATATGAGTAAATATGGAATGCAAGCCATATTCACCGCCAAGACCGGCCAAAGGGATGTGTTGGCTAACATACTATTGGAAGCAGCCGCTGGCCTGCAGTCGATAAAAGACTGTGAACTATACATCGTTAGTGTGCCAGAAACGGATCCAAACGCAGTATGGGTAACAGAGGTATGGAGCAGCTCAGAAGCTCATAAAGCGTCCCTTTCCCTTGAAGAAACAAAAGCTGCAATTCAACGTGCAAAACCTTTAATCGATGGAATAGAAGCAGTAGAATTGAAGCCCCTTGGAGGAAAAGGAATCATTTCCTGACAGATCGTTCCCGAAATTCACTTCAAAAAAGTACCCCTTAGAACATTGCAATATCCCTCGAATGATTTTGCAAATGTTTATTCTAAGGGGTACATTCCATCATTACTGCCAAGATCTATTCATGAAAAATTCCAAACACTTAGATTTTATTTACTTCGTGTCCTCATCTGGCTTGGTTCCTGCAGACTTGGTTGCAGACTGGCCGTCAACATAGGCTTCGGAGAGCATATAAATGGCGATAGAGCCGAAAGCGCCGATGAGCCCGACGATTTTCACTGTCACTTCTGAATCGCTGGAGTAGCCATAAATCGTCAGAGCAGAAGTGGCAAGACCGGCGAGAAGCGCCCAAAACTTCCGGCTCGCCACCTTTCTTTTCCAATCAAAATTATTCATGATTGTCCCCTCCTCAGCCGAAGCAGCCCCGGCTTGTCTTATATCATTTCATTGAGCTTTTTGGCTCGTGATTATTCTATTCATTCAAATCCTCCTTGCCTTTGCTTTTACCTAATTTAAATCCAAAAAACAACAAATAAGCAAAAAAAGCACGCCAAACTGGCGTACCTCGAGTGTTATGTCTTTTTTAATTAACCGAAGATATCTTAAAAGTACAGATTATTTAGCGTTCATTCCATAAATGCCAATTGCCAAAGAGGCAAAAGCTACAGCAACTAATATCCATAGACTAAATCCAACAATTGTGAGGCACTCCCATTTAAGCTATTCTTAAGAGAAGGACGGTGATTAACATGAACTTCGTCAGAAAAATTACAAACAGCGCTGCTTTAAAGCATATCGTCGATCTCCCTGAAGACCTTCAGAATCAGGATGTTGAATTAATCATATTGCCTATCGGAGACTCCTCTCTATTGAGACGTTCCATACCTTCTTCCCACACTGCCAGAGGTGCTCTAAAACAATACGCCAATTTGGATTTAATCCAATTCGAACAAGGCGCTTGGGAAAAGGGTGTGCAAGAAAAACATGAACATCGTTGATGCAAATTTAATACTGCGTTATTTGCTTCAAGATGCGGTTCAGTTCATTGAACAAGCTAGAGACAAAATTGAAAACCATCGTATCTTTATCCCGAACGAAGTCATCGCCGAAGTCGTATATGTGTTGGAAAAGGTATATAAAGTCGAACGTGTCAATATCTTTGATACCTTGCAGAACCTGCTCACTTATAGCAACATTACAACACATGACTGAAGTATCCTAGTCGAAGCTTTAAATGTCTACAGTGAAATCAAAATCGATTTTGTTGACTCACATGCCGTTTTCACTTTTGATAAGAAGCTTAACCAGTTGCTTGATGAACTGCGCAATGCGTAATAAAAAGGCTTCTCACAGTTCAATTCGAACTCGTGAGAAGCCTTTTTTAATTCAATGTGATCAAAATGTGGTCAAACGGCGTTCCTCTGAAGAAGGATCGTTGATGCACAAGGCCTTTCAGCCTTTATTACATCATGCCACCCATTCCACCCATGCCGCCCATATCTGGGACTGCTGGAGCTGCTGGTTCTGGCTTGTCAGCGACAACCGCTTCTGTAGTCAGGAACATAGCCGCGACGGAAGCTGCGTTTTGCAGAGCGGAACGTGTAACCTTGGCAGGATCAACGATACCTGCTTCGATCATGTTCACCCATTCGCCGGTTGCAGCGTTGTAGCCTACGCCAATTTCTTCGCGCTTCAGGCGTTCTACGATAACAGATCCTTCTTCACCAGCGTTGGCAGCAATCGTGCGGACTGGGGATTCCAGTGCACGCAGTACGATGTTCACGCCTGTTTGCTCGTCGCCTTGCAGTTGAACTCCTGCAACAGCGTTGTATACGTTCAGCAGTGCCACGCCGCCGCCAGATACGATACCTTCTTCAACCGCAGCGCGGGTTGCGTTCAGGGCGTCTTCGATGCGCAGCTTGCGCTCTTTCAGTTCAGTTTCAGTAGCCGCACCGACTTTGATGACTGCTACGCCGCCAGACAGTTTAGCCAGACGCTCTTGCAGTTTTTCTTTGTCGAATTCGGAAGTAGTTTCTTCCAGTTGAGTGCGGATTTGGCTTACACGTGCATCGATGTCGGCTTTGTCGCCTGCCCCGTCAACCACGATCGTGTTTTCTTTGGTTACACGCACTTGACGTGCAGTACCCAGCATGTCAACCGTAGCGGATTTCAGATCCAGACCAAGCTCTTCTGTGATCACTTGACCGCCTGTCAGAGCAGCGATGTCCTGCAGCATAGCTTTGCGGCGGTCACCGAAACCAGGAGCCTTAACAGCAACTGCGTTGAATGTGCCGCGCAGCTTGTTCACTACGAGCATAGCCAGCGCTTCGCCTTCAATGTCTTCTGCGATCAGAACAAGCGGTTTGCCTTGCTGTACGATTTTCTCAAGCAGTGGCAAGATTTCCTGTGTATTCGTGATCTTTTTGTCCGTGATCAGGATGTACGGGTTTTCCAGCACAGCTTCCATTTTATCCGTGTCTGTAATCATGTATGGGGAAATGTAGCCGCGGTCGAATTGCATACCTTCAACCACTTCCAGCTCTGTAGCGAAGCCTTTGGATTCTTCTACAGTAATAACGCCGTCTTTGCCCACTTTTTCCATTGCTTCAGCGATCAGCTCGCCTACTTCTTCGTCAGCTGCAGAGATTGCGGCAACCTGAGCGATGGATTGTTTGCCTTCGATTGGCTTGGAAATGGACGCCAGTTCAGCTACAGCTGCTTTAACCGCTTGGTCGATACCTTTGCGGATGCCGATTGGGCTTGCGCCTGCAGTTACGTTTTTCAGACCTTCTGTAATCAGAGCCTGAGCCAGAACGGTAGCTGTAGTTGTTCCGTCACCTGCAACGTCATTTGTTTTGGTCGCTACTTCTTTAACGAGCTGGGCGCCCATGTTCTCGAAAGCGTCTTCCAGTTCGATTTCCTTGGCGATGGTTACACCGTCATTCGTGATGAGCGGGCTTCCGAATTTCTTCTCAAGCACAACGTTGCGGCCTTTAGGTCCGAGTGTTACTTTCACAGCGTTAGCCAATGCGTCTACACCGCGCAGCATGGAGCGGCGAGCGTCTTCACTGAATTTAATCTCTTTAGCCATTATGGTAAAACCTCCCTGTGGATTATGGAATATTCAATGCAGGCTTCACAGAAACCCGTCATGCTATAGTTCAGGTCTTACGGGTTCGGCCCCGATTAACCGATGATGGCGTGGATATCGCTTTCTTTCATAATCAAATACTCTTTACCTTCGTATTTGATTTCTGTTCCAGCGTATTTGGAGAAAATAACACAGTCGCCTTCTTTCACTTCCAGAGGAATGCGCACACCGTCTTTCAATGCTCCCGCCCCAACCGCAATAATTTTGCCTTCTTGCGGCTTCTCTTTAGCGGAGTCCGGAAGAACGATACCGAAAGAAGTTGTTGTCTCCTGCTCGATCGCTTCCACCAATACGCGTTCACCCAAAGGTCTGATCATGAAAAATAGCCTCCTTATTCAAATGTGTATTCAGATATGCGGTTGTTCTCATATGTATTAGCACTCGACTCAGTGTAGTGCTAACAACCAACTTCATGATACTCAACTTGGCAATCAATTTCAAGTCCTTATGACAATTTTTCTCGACCTTTAACGAAAAAAAACTACCCTGCCACAAAATCTGCGGGTTGGACATCCCCTCTCCCATTGTATACAGTTAAATCCCAAATATGCCAACCGCGTACAAGGCCATGAAGAGGTTCAATCGTTTCTGTGGGCGCTGCGCTGAAGCTGCCTCCGGTATACCACAGCCGATATATAGACACTGCACTCGTAAAGCAGCAGCAGGGGAACCGCAACAAGCAGATCAGAAATAAAATCCGGGGGCGTTATAACCACCGCTATAAATACCAGTGAAAAATAAGCGATCTTGCGCCATCTGCGCATTCGCCCGGGAGTGAGCAGGCCGAGGCGGGTAAGGAACATGACCAGCACCGGCATTTCGAACAGCAGCGACACAGGCAGCACAATATTGAATACGAAGCTGAAATACTGGGCTGCGCCATACGTTTCATGAAGCCCCATGCTCCGGTTGATGGAGGCCGTAAAATAAAGAGCCATCGGCACAACTGCAAAATAGGCAAATACAGCCCCCGCAGCAAAAAGGAAGAACACGTAAGGAACACAGCGCAGCGCGGCTGAACGTTCAACCGCCTTCAGGCCAGGGCTGACAAACTTCCAGATCTGAAAAAGCAGAAATGGAAGGGATACGGCCAGCGCCAGCAGAAACGCAATTTTCATATAGATGCCGATACCGTCCCACAGAGAGAGCGCATGCAGCTCAATGCTGACCCTCTGCTGTCCCGCCGACAATATCCAGCGGTAAACAGGCTCAGCCGTGGCCAGGCCTGCAACGAGCGCGGCGGCAAAAACAAGCAGAACCCTTATAATTCGGCTTCGCAGCTCGTTCAGATGGCCTGCAATGGTCATTTCCTGTTCTTGCGGTTCCGGCATGCTTTCACCACCTTGCGAATTGACAAGAAAAGCCCTTCCCGAAGAAAGGACCAATAAAAGCTGTCATGGCTGATCTGTCGTCCGTTTGTCCGCCGTGCGGTCAGCGTCTCCAGACCCCCGGACCGGGGAGGAAGGATTCCCGCCCCTGGGCTCTTCCTCTGACATCAGATCCCGCGCCCCGTTCTTGAACTCGCGAAATGTGCGTCCTACAGCCCGCCCCAGTTCAGGGAGCTTGTTCGGGCCAAACAACAGCAGCGCCAGCACAACAAGCAGAATCAATCCGGATGTTCCTATGCCTCCGAAACCCATACGGCCTTCCTCCCTGGTAGCTTGGATTTGGCAAAATCCGGCCAAGCCTCCTGCTGTTTCAGCATCATCGCTTGCCGGATCGGCTGCTAAACTGTCCTGTAACCATAAGCAGGGCTTCCGGCAACTGGTCCATGATGGCAGCCAGATTCTCGTGCACTCCCTTCGGCGTTCCCGGCAGATTCACGATCAGCGAGCGTCCGCGAATGCCCACAATGCCCCGAAACAGCATGGAGGCCCGGTTTTTCTGCATGACCGTCATTCTCATCGCTTCGGCCATACCAGGCACCTCCCTTTCGATCACCCGGCGGGTCGCTTCCGGTGTAATGTCCCGGATTGCAAGCTCCGTCCCGCCTGTGGTCAGTACCAGATCCGCATGAAAATAATCCGTCATTTCTATTAAAGCGGCAATAATTTCATCAGGCTCATCGGGAACGATTCTGTATTCGACAATTTCGCCACCCAGCTCTTCTTCAACCAATTCCCGGATGACCTGTGCGCTCGTATCTTCACGTTCTCCGCGTGCCCCTTTATCACTGGCCGTCAGGATCGCTGTTTTCCACACCATAAGATCACCCTTCTCCTATCTTCATCCTCTGATTATGGCCTGGCCGTAAATCAAGGCCCGATTATACCACGATTACTAGTTGCTGCCGTTGATATCGCGGGTGACGTCACGCATGAAGTCGCCGTTCTTGCCTCCGGTTTTGGACTTCAGCAAAGTCGGCCCAATCACCATGTCCTTCTGCAGCGCCTTGCACATATCGTAGATGGTCAGCGCGGCAGCCGACACGGCGGTCAGCGCCTCCATCTCGACCCCTGTTTTGCCTTCGCTTCTTACCTCTGCTTCAATAAAAAGCTTATCAACCCCATTATCCGCAAATGTGATATTGACACCGGTTAAAGCAAGCGGATGACACATGGGAATCCAGTCGGATGTTTTCTTCGCTCCCTGGATTCCGGCAATCTGCGCCACAGCCAGCACATCTCCCTTGCCAACTGAGCCCTCCTTGATCGCCGCGAGCGTCGCCGGAGCCATCGTGACCTTGGAAACCGCGACAGCAGTGCGGACACTGGATGCTTTATCCGAGATGTCAACCATCCGTGCCCTGCCCTGCCCATTAAAATGTGTGAATGACTCCATACAGATAACACCTACCCTTCTCCCGTGCTGATGACGCCCTCTGCGGTGATCAGCTTGTCTACTCTTAAATCCCCGGGCTCCATCGGAATATGGCCTATGATCTGTCCGGGCAGCGCAAGCGAAACAAAGGCAGGTCCGGCCGCTCCCGTACGGACGCATTCCTGCAGAAGTGTCTCAGTAAAACGATCATAATAACCCCCGCCGTATCCGATACGCCCTCCTGAGAGGTCAAAAGCAAGCCCGGGCACGACCACCCAATCAAGCTGCGCCCACTGCCCGACCGGCCACAGCGGACAAGTCTCGTCTGGTTCAGGTATTCCCCAGCTGCCGGAAGCAAGCCCGCCCGCATCCTCGATGACCCTCAGCTCAAATCTGCCTGCTGCCCTGTTCACCCTGGGAGCAAGCACAAGATCTCCACGCAACCAGCAATGCTGGATTAGCAAAGTGGTGTCTGGCTCGCTGCCGAAGGACAAGTAGGTAAACACCGTAAGGCGCTCTTTCCCGCTGCCCTCCCGCAGCTCTTCCCATTGCTGAATGGCATGACCACAAGCGTCGGCAGCTGCCCGCTGCCGTTCAGCAGGACTCATTTCATTGCGCAGGCTCCGCATATCAGCCCGCAGTCTTGCCTTGATCGTACGAATGTCCACCATCTTTTCATCCTTCCGGACGAGGCCTTCCAAAATTACGCGCGGACGGGTGCATAGCACGCATTCCGAATCAGCCGCGCTTTTTCAACATACTTGTTTTAGTTTATCATTGATTATGGAAAATGACCACAAGCTTGAGGAGCTCACGATTTAAACTACTGTCCACGAGTATGAATTTCATAACCGCGCATGGATACACGCGACTTTAGTTGTGTGAGGAATTGCGCTCGGCATGAGGGCTACCCTCTGGTAGCTCCGAAAGCCGAAAACTCCATGCTTCCTCCTTCCGGTCATGAAGATTCAACCATTTCTTATTGGATCATATGCTATACTAAATTTAGTGAGAAGAGGTGAATCAGATATCTACCATTACAGCAAAAATCCAAATCTATGTCCCGCATGAACATACGGAAATGCTTATCAAGACAACCAACACCTATCGTGAAGCTTGTAATTATCTTTCCGCTATTGTTTTTCAAACGAAAGAAATAAATCAGCGTACACTCAATGACTTGTACTATCAAGAACTTCGAAACCGTTTTCGTTTGAAAAGTCAAATGGCACAATCGGTGATCAAAACCGTCATCGCCCGCTATACATCCGCTCGATCCAACGGGCACGATTGGAACCTGGTCAAATTCAAATGTCCTGAATATGATCTGGTATGGAATCGAGATTACTCTTTGAACCATAACAGGTTTAGCATAAATACACTGGACGGACGCTTGAAGCTTTGTTACGAAAAACAAGGAATGCAACACTTCTTTGATGGGACGTGGAAGTTTGGTACGGCCAAACTCGTATATAAACATAGGAAATGGTTCTTGCATATTCCAATGACCAAAGAATTCCCTGAATTCGACTTTACGAAGGTCAAGCATATGGTTGGAATTGACCTCGGAATCAACTTTCTTGCCACAACCTACGACAGTCAAAGCAAGACGACGTTTTATCCTGGACGAACAGTTAAACACAAACGAGGTCAGTATAAAGCCTTACGCAAACAACTTCAGATGAGACAAACTCCATCTGCACGTAAACGACTCAAGCAAATCGGTTCAAGAGAAAACCGTTATGTTACCGATGTCAACCATCAGATAACAAAGGCACTCGTTGAAACGTATCCGAAAGGGACTCTTTTTGTAATCGAAAATTTAAAGCATGTCCGTTCAGCAACTGAAAAGGTATGTGTTCGCCATCGTTATGTGCTGGTTTCCTGGGCATTTCACCAGTTCCGTCAAATGTTGGAGTACAAGGCTCAACTGAACGGACAACAAGTCATCGCAGTAGACCCTAAATATACTTCCCAAACCTGCCCAAAATGCGGGCATATTGAACGGGAAAATCGAAACAAAAAGACGCATAGCTTTGAATGCCGAACCTGTCGCTATCGTTCGAACGATGACCGAGTTGGCGCTATGAATCTGTACCGCAAAGGGATCGAGTACATCGGTACAGTTGCAGCAGGAGTATAACTCTTGTTGTAGGGGCGAGGTCAACCGTCCTGATGTTCCATCACGCTAAGGTAGGAGCACTGTGAGGTGCGTTTGCACTACCGGTTAGGAATAAGTCTAAAAGGCTGGTGCGAAGCGCAAGCACTGTCTACGAAGTAGGCAGAGACAAGCTCGTGACTTGAGTCATGAGTTGTTGATGTAAACTGGAGGTGGTCTGCCTACTACCCGGATCGGGGATGCAGACCAAATTGTAATGGAGGATACAGGCTATGCTGCTGCAAGTAACAGGAATTGTTAAAGCTTATGAGGTGGACCCTGTCCTGGACGGTGTGAATTTGCAGATTCAGGAACGTGAGCGGATTGGGCTCGTCGGGGTAAACGGCGCAGGCAAATCCACCTTGCTCAAGATTATCGCCGGGGAACTGTCTTACGACAGCGGACAAATATATAAATCCAAAGAAACGACGCTGGGGTATTTGGCTCAGAACAGCGGTCTGAACTCGGAGCGTTCGATATGGGATGAAATGCTGCAGGTATTCCAGCCCCTGCTGGAAGCGGAGGCGGAGCTGCGCCGGATGGAGCAGCAGATTGCGGACCCCGCATCCATGGCGAACGGGAAGGCTTATGAAGAATTGCTTGAACGTTACGCCAGACGTTCGGACTGGTTCAAGGACCGGGGCGGCTATGAAATGGAAACCCGCATCCGCAGCGTTCTGCACGGCATGGGCTTCGGCTCGTTTGATCCGCAAACCCCGGTCTCCACATTAAGCGGCGGTCAGAAAACGCGACTGGCTCTGGCCCGCATCCTGCTGCAGGCCCCTGATCTGCTCATGCTGGACGAGCCAACCAACTATCTTGATATTGAAACGCTCACCTGGCTCGAAGATTATTTGCGCGGTTATCCCGGCGCGCTGCTCGTCGTCTCCCATGACCGCTATTTCCTTGACCGGCTGGTGACGACCATTTTTGAAATCGAGCGCCACCGTTCGACAAGATATACGGGCAATTACTCCAGATATATTGAACTGAAAGCCGCGGAATACGAAGCGCAGATGAAGCAATTTGAGAAGCAGCAGGACGAAATTGCCCGCATGGAGGCGTTTGTACAGCGCAACATCGTCCGTGCCTCCACGACCAAACGTGCCCAAAGCCGCCGCAAGGCACTTGATCGCATGGAGCGCATCGAGAAACCGATGGGAGAGCTGAAGAAGGCGAATTTCTCATTTGAGCCTGCCTTTATGTCCGGCAAGGAAGTGCTGGATGTGGAAGGTTTGTCCGTCACCTTTGATTCCGGTAAAACGCTGTTCCGCAACGTGACCTTCAGCTTGCGCCGCGGAGAAACTGCCGCGCTGATCGGCCCAAACGGGATTGGCAAGTCCACACTCCTGAAATGTCTGACCGGGTCTCTGAAGCCTTCTCTGGGCTCGATCCGCTGGGGAACCAAAGTAAAAATCGGATATTATGACCAGGAGCATACCCTCCTGAATCCTGCCAATACGGTACTGGAGGAGCTGTGGAGCGAGTATCCACACCTGGAGGAGGTGCGCATTCGAACCGTACTCGGCAGCTTCCTGTTCAGCGGGGAGGATGTGCTTAAGAAAATATCCGCGCTCAGCGGCGGGGAGAAAGCACGCGTGTCGCTGGCCAAGCTCATGCTGCGTGAAGCGAATGTGCTGATTCTCGACGAGCCGACCAACCATCTGGACCTGTTCAGCAGAGAAGTGCTGGAATCCGCATTGGTGGATTATGAGGGTACGCTGCTGTTTATTTCACATGACCGTTATTTTCTTAACAAAATGGCGGAGCGGGTCATCGAGCTTCACCCTGAAGGTGCCGAGCATTTCCTAGGAAATTATGACGACTACATCGCCAAAAAGGAAGAACTCGCCGAAATCGCACAAGAGCAGATCCAGCAAAGAGCAAGCCGGCCGAATAACTCCACTGAGTACGCTGACCAGCAGGGGGCGGAGAAAGACGGTGCAGCCGCCTATGCCGCCGGCAAGCAGGCTTCGCGTGAAGAACGCAATCGCAAGCGGAAGCTGGAAGCATTTGAAAAACGCATCACCGAACTGGAGGAAGCCATAGGCTTGCTAGAGGAGCAAATGACCCGTCCGGAGGTTTATCAGGATTATACGGCTCTTCAGGAAATTCAGACTCAGCTTGATGGGCATAAACAGGAGCTTGCTGAGGTCTATGCCTCCTGGGAGGAATTGATTGAGGAGTAAAAGCCACAGCATCGACAATTTTTTTGGAATTGGCGGCATATACTTATTCACAAGGTTATGCACAGAATAAGTATACAAAATCATTTATAAAAATGGCCTTAAGGGTCATTTTTTTATGATTAGACCGCCATTTTTCATAAAAACCCATTATTATCCATATTTTTTATCCACATTATCCACAATTTTTCCTTTATGTATTATCAACGATATTTCATCCGATGGATTCGACAAAAATCCTTATAGGGTCGGCACTCTGCAGATTTGTCCACAAAATGATGTGGGTATGTGGATAACGTTGTTAACAACTTGACAAATGTTTATTGCTTGTATGTATTTCCGCGAAAAACACAAAAGCCTGCCGTCTCGATGGAGAGACGGCAGGCTTTTCACCCTCGCGGTACCACTTTTGTTGACCGTTATTACATGGTGGACATCAAGAGAACTTTGCGGCTTCCACCGACCAATTCTCGAGGGACAGTCCTGGCTCTGCTTTCATATCCAGCGGCGTGAATTGGCCCTCCTGCCATTTCAGATGAGCGGCAGCCCCGATCATCGCCGCATTATCGGTACAATACTTCAGCGGCGGAATCAGCAGCGGCAGCCCTTCCCGCCCGCACCGTTCGCTCAGCGCTCTGCGCAAGCCCTGGTTTGCAGCAACACCGCCGCATAACAGCAGCTGGCGCCCGCCGAACTGCCGCATGGCACGGACGGCCTTCTCCACAAGCACCTCGACGACCGATTCCTGAAAGCCGCGCGCAACCGCTCCCTTATTGACCGTCTCACCGCGCATCTTCATCTGGTTGACCGCATTCAATACGGCTGATTTCAAGCCGCTGAAGCTGAAATCATACGAATCCGGCTCAAGCCAGGCTCGTGGGAGCGAAATCACCTCCTCCGACTCAAGCGCGGCACGATCCACATGTGGCCCCCCCGGATACGGGTAGCCAATGGCTCTCGCGACCTTGTCATAAGCCTCGCCAACCGCATCGTCCCTCGTACGGCCGATCACTTGGAAGCGGCCAGGCGATTCCAGCAGCACGAGCTCCGTATGCCCTCCCGACACCACCAGCGCAATGCAAGGATAAATGATTTCATCCGTCAGGTTGTTGGCATAAATATGTCCTGCAATATGGTGGGTGCCGATGAGCGGCTTGCCAAAAGCCAGCGCAGCGCTCTTGGCGGCAACGATCCCTACCAGCAGCGCCCCGACCAGGCCCGGTCCCTGCGTCACAGCCACGGCGGACAGTTGGTCGGGAGTAATGCCGGAAGCGTCCATCGCTTCTTCCAGCACGTACGTAATGCTTTCGACATGCTTGCGGGAAGCCACCTCGGGGACAACCCCGCCAAAGGCCTGATGGGTAGCAATCTGGCTGGAGATCAGATTCGAGAGCACCTCTTTGCCATCCTTAACGACGGCTACGGCCGTCTCGTCACAGCTTGTCTCAATCGCTAATATGTAGCTGGGCTCCGCTGTTTGCTTCCCTTTGCTGTCTTGATGTATCCTCATTTCTGTTCGCTTCCTTCCTCTCCGGCCGTACTCTCCACGTTGGGCAAATCCGCCCACATAATCAGAGCATCTTCATGGTTATCCGAGTAGTAGCCTTTGCGGATGCCGGACGGTGTAAATCCTTTTTTCTCATATAAATTCCGGGCGACACTGTTCGAAACTCTCACCTCGAGGGTGATCCGCTTCATACCCAAATAGGCAGCGGTCCGCATCAGTTCATCCAGCAGCCGCTCCCCAAGCTTGCGGCCTCTGTATGCTTCACGGACCGCGATATTCGTAACATGAGCTTCATCCATAATCGTCCACATCCCGGCATAACCGATCGGCTCTCCGTTCAGCTCCATCATCATATATTTGGCAAAATGATTGTTGGTCAGCTCGTTCCGGAACGCTTCCCTTGTCCATGGCAGCGTGAACGATTCATGCTCAATCACCATCACATCCGGTAGATCATCGAGCATCATCAACCGGAAAGTCAGCTCTCCCGGAAACTGGCTTAACTCCTTCATCCCGTTTCAACGTCCCTTCAACGTTGGCGCAGCAGGTTTGCTTCCGCCTCCGCCAACTGGGTATAGTTCGGAACGAGCGTATGCAGCTCGTCCTGCTCTCCATTCAATAAGCGGTCAGCACCCAGCCGCCC
Organism: Paenibacillus enshidis; assembly: GCF_042136365.1. Taxonomy (NCBI): domain Bacteria; kingdom Bacillati; phylum Bacillota; class Bacilli; order Caryophanales; family Paenibacillaceae; genus Paenibacillus; species Paenibacillus enshidis. The sequence continues at coordinate 150,881 of NZ_JBHHMI010000006.1, forward strand.
GACCCAGCCGCCTTCCAGCTCATAGGGTACTACCTGTACCGCCGCCTGTGCCTCCAGTCCAGCCGCCGTTTGTGCATGCACCCCGGTTTCTCCGACAAACCATAGAACCCGCGGACGGCTGCCCTCATCCGTATCCGTCAAACGCCGCTTGAGCTCCTCAACCCAGGACGTCATCAAGCGGATGCCATCCTGCTCCATCCGTACAGGAGCTTGCTCGCCATTGGCCGCAAAAAGACCGGTATACACCTGGCCGCGCCGCGCATCCAGCAGGGGGATGATCCATTGAACGGCACTGGCCTGCAGTGGCACGGACTTGTCCCCCAGCCCGGTCTGTCCGTGAGCCCAGCCGCCCCAAGCCAGCGCATGCAGCGTGGATACGCCAGCCACCGGCACCTTCCATGCCCAGGCCAGCGTTTTCGCTGCCGTAACAGCAATTCTGACTCCCGTATATGAGCCAGGCCCTACACCAACCGCCAAACCTGTGATGTCTCTGCCGGATACGCCGGCATCCGACAGCAAACGTTCCAGCTCGGTAATAACATGTACGGAATGATTTCTCTCTCCCTGCACATTTACCTCTCCGGTAACCTTGCTGCCTTCCAGCAAAGACGCAGCCATCACGGCCGTTGCTGTATCCAACGCCAAAAACCGCTGCCGCGGCCGTACTTCCTCATCATTCATATCATTCTACTCCATTCTCTCGCAAACTCCGGCACCATTCGCCATACACTTCGCCGCAGCCTGTCAGATGAATCAACCGTTCATCCGGCAAGGCCGTCGCTTCAATGACGATGTGCAGTCGCTCTTCTGGCAGGAGAGACGGAATCAGGCTTCCCCATTCCACCAGACAAACGCCTGTGCCGTAAAAATATTCATCCAGGCCGAGCTCACCCGCCTCATCCTCATCGATCCGATAAACGTCCATATGGTATAGGGGCAAGCGGCCTTCGTATTCCTTAATCAGGGTAAAAGTCGGGCTGTTCACCACTCCTTCTACCCCGAGATGTCTGGCGAACGCTTTGGAAAACGCGGTTTTTCCTGCGCCCAGCTCACCGTCCAGCACAATTACGGAGCCTGCGGACGACCGGGCGGCCAATGCCGCCGCCAGCCGCTCCGTATCAGCCACACCTTTCGCCAAATATGTGAAATGTTCCTCTGTCATTGTATATGCCTACCTCTCGGCGGCCCCTCAGGCCTTGCAACTTGTTCTTTATTATATAGCCCTTCTGTACCTTGCCGCAAGAAAAGGGATAAGCAACCTTATCATGACAAAAAGAACCGCTCCTGCCGGTAAAACGGCGAGCGGTTCTTCCCTGTCAGGCTTTATTTCTCCTCCAGCCGGGCGGTTTTGACCGTTTGCGTGTTGACAGGATTCGATCCTACCTGCACGGTCGCCATGCCGTTCTCCACATCCACATGCTCAATCCACACCGGTTCTCCCTCAAGCTTGACTGCAATCATTTCCGGCGAGTCCAAGATGGCTTTGGCACGCTGGGCGTCCATAACCTATTCCTCCTTTGCTGCAAAATCTCCTTTTATCTGGCATCAGATCATCTTCTCCGTATTCATGCTCCTTGTTACTATGCGCCAAAGCGAACCCCGCCATGCACTACATACAAAATGCCATGCTACGCATACTACGTATTGCGCAGTATACAGCCGCTAACAAAGGAAGGTGATCAACGATGCATACCGTCTGGAAAGGAGCGATCAGCTTCGGCCTTGTCCATGTTCCTGTCAAAATGTTTTCTGCAACAGAGGACAAGGATATTTCCATGCGTTACATCCACAAGGAGTGCGGCAGTCCGTTAACTTATGTACGAAAGTGCCCCGTTTGCGACAAAGAGGTCGAGTGGGAGGAAATCGGCAAAGGTTATGAATATGAGAAGGGCCGTTTTGTCATGTTCGAAAAAGAGGAACTTGAGCAGCTGACGGAGCAGGGCAACAAAAACATAACGATTCTGGACTTTGTCAATTTGACCGATATTGATCCGATTTATTTTCAGAAAACATATTATTTGTCTCCGGATCAGGCGGGCGCCAATGCATACAGCCTGCTGCTTAATGCCATGCAGGATACCGGCAAGATCGGCATCGCCCACATCTCCATCCGTTCCAAGAGCAGTCTGGCGGCCATTCGGGTGCTGGAGGGCTGCCTTGCCATCGAGACGATATTTTATCCGGATGAAATCAGGCCTATATCGCAGGTGCCCAATCTTCCAGGGACGACAGCAGTTAATGAGAAAGAACTGTCCATGGCCAAAATGCTGATTGAACAGCTTTCCACTGAATTTGACCCTGAAAAATATACGGACGAATACCGTGCACGGCTGCTGGATCTGATCTCCCACAAGGTAGCGGGAGAAGAGGTCAAAATTGCTCCGGCCAAACCGCAGACGAATGTAGTGGACTTGATGGCAGCGCTGCAGGCCAGCATTGAGGCGGTTAAGCCCATAACACCTGATCCGGGCCCATCTCCAGGCCGGAAGCGTACTGCCAAAAAGCCAGCCGCCCCGGCCAGGGCCGCTGCCAGCGAAGCACCGCCTGCCGCTCCCAAGCGAAAAACCGCGACCAGAAAAACAAGCAAGACATGACTGTTCGATAAGGAGGCTCCCGTATGGCCAGAACGGTGAAAGGCAGCATAACGATTGAAGGGCGTGAAATCACCATCACCAATCCGGACAAGCCGTTATGGCCGGAAGCCGGGATCACCAAAGCGGTATATTTGACCAAGCTTGCCGTTCTGGCGCCTTACCTGCTGCCTTACTGCCGTGACCGCCTGTTGACCGTGATCCGCTGGCCGCATGGTATTCACGGCGATTCCTTTTACCAGAAGAACGTGCCTGAGCCTAGACCCGACTTCGTCAAAAGCTATGTCGATCAAGGAATCGATTATATGGTGCTGAATGATCTGCCGCAGTTGCTTTGGCTCGGCAATCAGGCTGCACTGGAGTTCCATCCTTCTCTCCATAAGGCAGGCAGTCCGCTCCCCTGTGAATGGATGATTGACCTGGACCCCTCGGTCGAAGAGGAACCGCGGATCATGGAGGCCGCCGGCATCGTGGGAGAAGTGCTGGCTTCGCTCGGCCTGCAATCGATTCCCAAAACTTCTGGCGCTACCGGTGTACAGATTATCGTCCCCGTATCTGAAGGCATTACATTCGACGAACTGCGGAGCGTCGGCCATTTTGTCGGAAAATACGTAACCGAGAAGCATCCGTCTCTGTTTACGCTGGAGAGGCTCAAGAAGGACCGCGGCACCTGCATTTATTTCGACTATCTTCAGCACTATCGCGGAAAAACGCTGGCAGCCCCCTATACCCCGCGCGCAAGAACAGGCGCCACGGTATCCACTCCCCTAACATGGGAGGAAGTTCGGCGGGACGTGTCTCCCAAGGACTATCACCTGCTTAATATCGGGGAACGGCTTCAACAGATAGGGGACCTGATCAGCATGGTTCCTCCACAGCCCATCCGCCCGCTATTGGACTATTTGAACGGCAAAAAACCTGTACAGATCCAATGACCGTACAGGTTTTTAAATTTTAAGCTCTGCTGCCTTCCCTTTACTCATATCTCAAAGCATCGATCGGTTTGAGGCGCGAGGCTTTAAGGGCAGGAATAACTCCGAACAGGATGCCAACAGCCATACAGCTCAGGAATGAATACAGAACCGGCTCAACCGTATATACGATCGGCATCTGTGCCGTGCTGTTCAGCAGCCTGGCCGCCCCGATTCCGGCAAGCACGCCGAGGATGCCGCCAAGCAGACTGATGAATACCGCTTCCATCAGAAATTGCAGCATAATATCGCCGCGCTGGGCTCCGATGGCCTTGCGGATTCCGATTTCCCTGGTCCGTTCCGTAACGGCCATCAGCATCATATTCATGATACCCACCCCGCCCACGAGCAGCGCAATCCCGGCCACTCCGAGAATCAGCAGGTTCATGGTGTCATCAACGCCGGCAGTCATCTGCAGATAGTCAGTCTGGCTCATCATTTGAAAATCGTCCGGCTCCCCTTCCTTGATCATATGCCTGGTCCGCAGCTTCTGCGTAATTTCAGCACGCGCGCTGTCCATTAATTCGGGAGCCGCAGCGGAAATATTTAATTGTTGAATGCTCATATGACTCATCCGGTCCATGCCGGTTGTGATCGGAATATAAAGCTGGTAGGCGCTGTTGTTTATCATGGAGTTTTTAGACGACAGCAAGCCTACGATTTTAAATGGCAGATTGTTAATCAATACCGTTTCCCCAACCGCATTGGCGCTGTTCTCCCCGAACAAGTCGCTGGCAGCCTGCGGCCCGATAACAGCCACATTCAGCCCCTTTTCCACCTCATAATTCGTGAAGGTTCTGCCATCCGTGAAGGAAAGCTTTTGCACCCTCGCAAATGAGGCCGAAGTGCCTTCGATTTGCAGATTCGCCTTTTGCCTGTTCCAGACCACATCGGCGCTGCTCATCCCGCTCGGAGCCACATCGGCAACGGACCTGAGCTGCTCCAATTCGGCCACATCCTCCAAGGTGAATTCCGGCGGCTCCACAAATTGGGTGCCATTCGCTTCATCATATTGAGCAAAAGGGTAGATCATAATTAAATTATTGCCCATATTATTAATCTGCGAGGTGATCTGGGCATTGGAGCCCTTGCCGATCGCCGCAATGGCAATGACTGCCGCAACCCCGATAATGATGCCGAGCATGGTCAGCAGCGAGCGCAGCTTATTGCTTTTCAGACTGGAAAAGGACATCTTCAGCGTTTCCAGCAGGTTCATGCGTTCACTTCCTCTGCCGTCATTCTTCGCGGAGTAATCCGTTCATCCTTCTCGATCCGTCCGTCCCGGAAATAGATCAGGCGCTTGGCACATGCTGCCACCTCCGCATCATGCGTCACGAGAACGATCGTGATCCCCTGATCATTCAATCGTTGAAAGATGTCCATAATCTCCACGGTCGTACGGGAATCCAGCGCGCCTGTCGGCTCGTCCGCCAGCAGAATGACCGGATCGTTCACAAGCGCGCGGGCGATGGATACACGCTGCTGCTGTCCCCCGGACAGCTCGTTCGGCTTGTTCTTCAGCCGGTCCCCGAGCCCTACATGGGTAAGCGCCTCAGCCGCCCGCCGCTTCCGCTCCCTTGCAGGCATCCCGGCATAAATCATCGGCAGCTCGACATTGGCCAGCGAGGTGGAGCGGGACAGCAAATGAAATTTCTGAAATACGAAACCGATCTTGCGGTTGCGAATCAGGGCCAGCTCATAAGGCTTGGCTCCCAGCACCGGATATCCATCCAGATAAAACTCGCCGGAGTCCGGCAGATCAAGACAGCCGAGCACGTTCATGATCGTGGATTTCCCCGATCCCGATGGACCCATGATGGCGACAAATTCCCCCTGCTCAATGGAAAGGTTCACATCATGCAGGGCGTGAATTTCCTGGCCGCCTACCCTATAGGTTTTGCGGACATGCCGAATGTCAATGACGTGGCTCATCCCGCACCTCCCATCATGGGATCCACCGGCATCGCAGCAGGCGCAGGGATCACCACCGTATCCCCTTCCTTCACGCCGGACTTCAGTTCAACCCGGTCAGGAGTGTAGAAGCCCTGCTCAATCGGCACAAATTTATAAGCCTCTGGAGCTGCCGGATTGGACGCCACATATACGCCGTCCTGTCCTCCCTCGGAGCGGATCGCCATGGCTGGAACGAACAGCACGTCTTTATGCGTACCCAGTAAGATGGATATTTCCATGACCATCCCGGTTTTCAGCTTGCCATCGGGATTTTTGACAGACAGCTCAATCGGATAAGCGGTGCTCCCATCCTCGGTGGACGGTTCAGGTGACACAAACTTCACCTCTCCCTGAAACTCCTCACCTGGATAAGCGTTGGTACGAAATATAGCCTTCAAGCCTGTCTGTACCTTAACGATATCGCTTTGTCCGATTTTGGCTGCAATCATCAAATTGTTGGCGCTCGCGTTGTTCATCACAATGAAAGGAGCCGTCGGGCTTGTCCCCACGTCGCCGTTTACTTTCAGAATTACTCCGTCCCACGGGGCCTTGATTTCCAGCTTCGTCAGACTGTCCTGTTTTTGCTTCAGCACGGTTTCAGCCCGCCGCACATCAATCCGTGCCGCCTCAATCGCGGAGTCATCTGTGGGAGTCTGGATTTTTTTCAGCTCGGCCATCGCCTGCCGGTACGATATTTCCGCATCCTCGATCGCTTGCTTCTGTTGATTTTCAATCTTGCGCATGTTTCTCTCTTGCGCTTTATAGTCCTGTTCGGCCTTCTCCAGTGTCTGCTCAGCCTGCTCCATTTCATTGGCGGGAACAGCCCCTTCTTCCAGCAGAAATTTCTGGTCATCATAAGCCTTACGGGCCTGTTCGAGCTGCTTGGAGGACTGCTCTTTCTGGCTCTGTGCCTCCTCAATATCAAAGTTCTGCTTGGCTCTTTCCAGCTCCGTCTTCGCACGCTGCACATGGACCTGCTGGATTTCCACTTCCTCCGGCTTTGGCCCTTTAAGGGCCTCCTCCAGCTTGTTTTTGGCCATAGCCAGGTCGTCCGCCGCACTCTGTGCCTGATTGCGCGCCTCCGTATCATCAAGCCGGGCCAGCACCTGTCCGGCCTTGACCCGGTCCCCTGGCGCGACATTGACCGCTGCCAGCTTATCGGTGCTTTCGCCTGTGAAGTTGAGGTTGACCTCCTTCGACGCTTTGACCGTTCCCGTGGCGTCCAATGTCTCCGTAACATCCCCGCGCTCCACCTGCAGCGTCTCGTTCTGAGGCACGGCCGCTACTTCTTCTTCAGGCCACTGCCAGTATACCACCGCTCCCGCTCCGCATAATGCAAGCACAATAACAGTCCGAATGATCCATTTCCTTCTTCGTTTCTTTTTCCATTCCACGATTGCATCGTTAGCAACGATTTCACTCACAGCCTGTCCCTCCTAGACACTCCACGGCTTATTCAGCGTATATTCCAACTGGCTTATCTCGATCGCCAATTCCTCAAGCTGACGTCGGAGCTGGTCGGCATTCAAGCGGCTCTCCACCAGCTCAGACTGAACGATCATGCCCCTATCCCATTTCTTGCGGGACAGCTCCAGCGCTTTTTGGGCAATTTCATAATTTTCCTTCAATCGTATGTATTCCTGGCCCTTGTCCATCAGCGTGCTGTAGGCCGTTCTCAACGATTCAGCAAAATCTTCCTTCCCTTTCGTCAAGCGCTCATTGGCCTCTTCCAGATCCATACGCTTCAGTTTTTTATCAGACTCACTGCCCTGGAAATTATCGTATCTGATATTCCATTCACTGTTCTTGACCGCTTCCTTCAGGTCAATAATCTCCGGGCTGTCTTCCACGAGCTTGCTGATGTGGGCCTCGATATCCAGTTTAACGGGCTCCCGGTACCCTGGCGGGTCCTCCAAAGTATATGTTGTGCCCTTGGGCTTGCCTATCAGCGTATTTAACGCATCATACGCCTTTTGCAGTTCGGAGCTGCGCTGCCTGACAGTTTCCTCCGCTTCCATCCGGCTGTGTGCGGCATCATCGTAATCTTTCTGCGCCACTAGACCGCGGGATGATTTGGCGGCAGCGATGCGTTCTTTTGCCCGTGCAAGCTCCAACTGCTGCTGAGCGGTTTCTGCATTGTTTTCTGCAACATAAACGGCCTGATAGCTTTTCATGACCGAGAAATAGACCTTATCCTTGGCAAACTTGGCATGCCTTACAGCCGTAAGATAAGCCTCATTGGCCGAAGTATAACTCTTCCAGAGCGGATTGCTCTCCGAGGCATCAACGCTCCCGTCGACATCATAAGGCGAGATATACCCCAGGTCTTCCACTGCCTCCTGCAATGTAATCCCTTTACGATCCACGTCCCGTGTCGAACTTCTCAACAGCTCGTTATTAGCCTCTGCCAGAGCTACGGCCTGCTCCAGGGTAAGCTGGACTTCCCCCTGTTTGGCAGGCGCATTTACTTCCGCATTCGATGGCTGCGGCTGCTGATTGCTCCCTGACGCTGCTTTTACTTCTCCGGCCAAAGCGGCGGATAAAGAAACAACAAGCAGCAAGACAGCCGTTTTCTCTTTCATCATGAAACCTCCCTTTGATCATACTCTCATTCCCTCTCACACCCTCTCATGACGAGGGGATGGAAAAATAATGAATCCCTTCTCCTTAGATATTGTAAGTGAAGAGGTTATGGTAGATAAAGTTCTAAAAAAACACATTTTTGTAACCTAAAACGACAAATTGTGAATTGTAGTTATGGGTCTTTCACCGATGATGACAAATACGGCAAACGCACCTCGAATACGGTACGGATGAGATCGCTTTGCACCGATATGGCGCCTTCGTGCTGCTCTACAATGTTCTTGGCGATAAACAGGCCAAGCCCGGTGCTTCCCTCCTGATGGGTGCGGGCACGATCCCCGGTAAAAAACATATCGAACACATAAGGAAGCTCGTCCGCAGGGATGACATCGCCGTAATTGATGACTTGAACGATGACCTGGTCCTCCTCCAGGCGGCCGTAAATATCAATGTATTCGCCGTCTTTACCGTAACGGACAGCATTGGACAACAGGTTCTCGAACACACGTGCGAGCAGATCGCCGTCTCCGGAAGTCATCAGCTGCGGCGCAGCATCAAGGCGCGCTTTCAGCTCACCTTTTTCAAATACGGGATACATCTCTTCGGTTAATTGGGTCAGCAGTTCGCTCAGGTCAAGCGGGTTGCGATTGATCCTCAGCTTGCCGTAATTCATTCGCGTTATTTCGAACAGCTCGTCGATCAGCTTCTCCAGCCGCTGCGATTTGGTGTAGGCAATCGTCATGTAATGCTTCATCTGCTCTGCGGTCAAATCCTTGCCCTGAAGGATGAAATCCAAATACCCGATGACGGAAGTCAACGGAGTCCGCAAATCATGAGCCAGATTCAGCACCAGCTGTTCCTTGCTGTTCTCGGCGAAATCCCCCCGTTCCACCGCCTGCTGCAGCTTTTCGCTGGCCAGGTTGATGTCCCGGGCAATGTCCCCGATTTCATCATTGGACGGGATATGGACCCGATGGGAGAAGTCACCCCCGGCCAATTGGTTGATCCCGCGGGAAATCTCCCGGAAATAAGCAACGTAACGCCGGGTAAGCAGATAGAAGTAGAAAAACGAAATCGGAAAAAAAAGGAGCAGGAACACGTTAATATCGCCGATCTCTCTGATGGTTTCCCGGACTACGAACATCGGGTCTTCCCGGTACAGCGTATGGTAATATTGCTGCAGCGCCAAGTAGATCAGAAAAGTAGTGCCAGCGGACAACAGCATGCTGAGCCCGAACAGCCGGATCATATGAAAGCGGAAGCTGCGGAATTTGGGTTTAGCCATTGAACGTATAACCTACCCCCCAGACGGTTTTGATCAGCTTGTCCTTGTGCTGGTCCTCCCCCAGCTTCTTGCGCAGAGTACGGATATGTACCATTACAGTATTTCCACCTTCATAATACGCCTCGCCCCAAACTTGCTGAAAAATATGCTCTGAGCTGAATACCTTCTTCGGATGGCTGGCCAGCAGCATCAAAATATCGAACTCCTTTGGCCTAAGCTCCACCGGTTTGCCGTACAGAAACACGGTCCGCTGCTCGGGATGGATCACAAGCCCCCCGGCCTCAAGCACGGACGCATCCGCCGAAGCCGCCATCGACGGGTTCAACTGAATGAAACGTCGCAATTGGGCATTCACCCTGGCCACCAGTTCCATCGGGTTAAATGGTTTGGTCATGTAATCGTCGGCACCACGAACCAGACCGGTGATCTTATCCAGGTCGGTCGCCTTGGCGCTAAGAAAAATAATCGGCAGATGATGCTGCTCGCGGATTTGCCGGGTCACCTCGTACCCGTCGATCCTGGGCATCATGATATCCAAAATCGCCAAATCCACGGACTGCGTCCGGATCGCGTCGAGAGCCTCTTGTCCGTCAGCGGCTTTTAGGCAACGGTAGCCCTCTCTGGCCAGATGCAGTTCGATCAGATCGGCGATTTCCGCCTCGTCATCCGCAATCAGAATGGTAATCGGTTTCATAGCGTTTTCTCCTTTTCAAGGACATGCGTAACCGAAGGGGACGGTTTCATCGGTCCGGCATAGATTCGGTATATCACAAAACCAAGAAGTCCTCCGGCGGTATTCAGCAAAATGTCATCGACGTCGAATTGTCCAATCCTGAACAAGAGCTGGGCGGTTTCCATACCCAAGCTTAAGAAAAACGCACAGATGAATATTTTTATCCCTGGCATGCCTTCTTTTTTGAACATAAGTCCCAGCAAAATACCCAAGGGTATAAAAATCGCCACATTTCCGAACAGATTAAGTAAAGTATGGTCCGTTAACGAACGCAGCGATCTGGAGATTTCCCGGAAGGGGACCAAATTGCCTGTATGCAACTGCTGCGCGATCAAGCCGGGATGCTGCAGGCCAGTCAACAGCTGGCCCCAGAGAAAACCCAAATCCAGGGAATGAAACTTCAATAAGATGATTTTGACCAACACACATATATATAGGACGAGCAGAGCTCGAAGGCTTAGAATGCTCAGACGGCTTCTCGTCGCCGCACCTGATCTTGTCAAGGTATCCATGCTCATTCCCGCTTTCATATTGTTAATATCCACGCTCGTATTCGTCTTCATCCCCACTGTCGTCACCATCCCGATTTTCGTATTCATCCTGCCCGGTTATTCTCGTACTGTAATGATAACACCGTCCTCATTATTGCCGGAAATCTCGTATTTTCCTTGCGCCGGCACGGTGATCGTATTATCTTTGGTTACCGGAAAGTAAAAGACTTTATAGTTTTCCCCCCCGAGCGTGATACTCACCGCCTTCTGCTGTTTCAGTAAATCCAGGTACTGTTCCAGGACAAGGCTCTTCTCCTGCATGATCGCGCTGTGCGGCAAACCGACGTAACGGAAATGCCACGGCTCGAATTGAATGCCCGTCACTGCTGTTTTATCCTCGGGATAGCGCAGAATAAACCCATATTTCCAGGAATTATCTTTCAGCCATTTCCCTTCCGGGGCCTGATTCATATCCGCCTGTGAGGAGCCGATATCCATCGATAAACCGAGGTTGTGCTCGCTGTACCCCGCCGGCAGGGCGTATTCCGATCCCATATCGCGATACAACTCGTCCTGCTTGTCTTCGCTCCGATAACCGCTGCTGATCAAGAAATGATTGACCCCTTCCTCTGCTGCGGCCTTGATCATGGTATGAAATTTGTCCACCAGCCGGGGCGATAGCAGAACCGTGTTATCAAGCACGCCAAATCCGTCGATCAACTCGGAATTCTGGACCAGACTCACCGCTTCCGACTCGGGGTTTAGCCCTTCCGGAACGGGATGGTCCTTGTTGACGAGCAGCAGATCCCCGTGGAATATCATTTCTTTCGTCACTTTTATCGTAAACTCATCCCTATCCGATTGCGAAACCTCTTCAGAGTTGTCTATGCTTACGGCAAAAGGCTCCAATTCATCAGACAGGCCGGTCATGCCCGTCTTCAACTTCGTAAATCCGTAGCCCAGCAGCAACAAAACGATAATACAAAAAAACCATTTCTTCATACTTCAGCTTCCTCCTAATCCTTCGTATGCTTGTAGGATAAAGAAAACTATTAAAGAAGAAATGAGGTTAAAAATAAAATTTTTCTTAAATCACAACATCACTTTTAGTGTTCGGGCAGAAAAAAGCCCCCTGAAATGCGATCAGGGGACGGGTTTTGCCTTATGATTTAGCTTCGCTAATGAATTCCCTTTTTCTTAAATCTTCCACCCTTAACATCATGAATATTGCCAATCGCCACAAAGGCATGGGGGTCCCAATCTTCTACGATGGATTTCAGCTTCGCTTCCTCAAGCCGGGTAATGACTACGAAAATCACCTTTTTGCTTTCACCGGTAAAGCCTCCTTCACCATCCAGATAGGTGACACCGCGGCCCAGCCGGTCGGTCAGCGCATCACCGATATCCCGGTATTTATCACTGATGATCCATACGGACTTGGACTGATCCAGACCCTCAATCGTAATGTCGATCATCTTCATGGCAATATAATAGGCAATCATGGAATAAAGTGCGTTAGGCCAGCCGAAGACGAAGCCCGCGCTGCCAAGAATGAACACGTTCACGAACAGCACGATTTCACCCACCGAGAAGGGCGTTTTCTCACTGACGATAATCGCCACGATCTCCGTGCCATCGAGCGAGCCGCCCGAACGAATAACGAGTCCTACACCGATACCGAGAATAACTCCGCCGAAGATGGCACCCAGGAGAGGCTCGCCCGGCGTCAAGGCCGGAACCGGATGGAGCAGCGTTGTACCGATGGACATCAGGACTACGCCTAGCAACGTAGAAAGCGCGAAGGTTTTGCCGATCTGCTTGTAGCCAAGAATGAGAAAGGGCAGATTGAGAAGAAACAGAAAGATGCCGAGCGGGAGGTCAAATATTTCTGAAAACATAATGGATACGCCGGTAATGCCCCCGTCGATGACCCCGTTGGGCACAAGGAAAATTTCAAGCGCGACCGCCATGAGCGCCGCTCCAAGCGTTATAAAAGAAACCCGCCGCAGCAGTTTCTTGATTTTATTTTTACGACTGACCGGAAGCCTTTTTTCCAATGCTGCGACTTGTTGCTTTTCGATGGTTTCCATCATCCTTCCCCCCAAATTTATATGGAATAATTTACATATTAATGGATAAAAAAGGAGGCTCGTTTAACAAGCCCCTTCTTCGCAGCATCATTAACTTATGTATAGTATATCACATAATGTTCGATCCATGGTAAAAAAGTCAGCAGTGAGCAGATAAACAACAAAACAGCCCGCTTTTCTGTCAAATTCAAGCCATTTTAGCCTTTAAAGGAGGGGGGACAGCATGCGAGCTAACATTTCAGCTGCCTTTCGGGTTTTTGGCCGGTTGGAAAACTCTTCGTAATCGATGGGACTGGAGTGCTGCAAGTCCTCCTCGAAATCCTGCATCAGCCGGCTAATGGCCTCGTCCGAAAACAGCACGGCTGTAAGCTCGAAGTTATAAAAGAAGCTGCGCATGTCCAGATTGGCTGTTCCTACAGAAGCCAGCAGTTCATCCACAATCATCACCTTGGCATGGATAAAGCCTTTACGGTATTGATAAAACCTTACCCCCGCCTCAAGCAGTTCCTCAACATAGGATAAGGAAGCAAGCTGCACCAATACGGAATCCGATTTGAACGGAATAATGATCCGCACGTCCACACCGCTAACGGCAGCCGTCTTGAGCGCTTCATAAATGCTGGGGTCTGGGATGAAGTACGGAGTGGTCAGCCATATCCTGCTTTGGGCGACAGACAAGGCCCCGAAGCACATTTCCTGGATCGCATCCCAATCCTGGTCAGGACCGCTGGCCAGCACTTGCACCTGCTCATTTCCCTGACATTGGTGTGGTGGGAACAAGCTTTCATCGATAATCCTTTCTCCGGAAGCAAGCTGCCAGTCGCCGAGGAATGTGTTTTGCAAAATATAGACCCCATCCCCCTCAATCCTGATGTGGGTGTCCCGCCAGAAGCCATGCTTCGGATAGAGCCCCAAATAATCATTCCCGACATTGATGCCGCCGACAAAGCCAACAATACCATCCACCACTACAATTTTACGATGATTCCGGTAATTCACCCGCCGGTCAAGGGTCGCGATAAGCGGAGGCAGAAAAAAATAAAATTCCACCCCTGCTTCCCGGCAGTCACGGACAAAGGAGCGGGGCAGATGGTAGCTTCCCAGCCCGTCCGCCACAAAGCGCACCTTAATCCCCTCCCGTGCCTTGCGCATTAAAACCTGCTGAAAACGCGTACCGATTTCATCATTGCGGAAAATGTAAAACTCGATATGAATGTGATGCTGCGCGCCCTCCATCGCCTGCAGCATGTCGGGAAAAGCTTCTTCCCCGTTCGTCAGTATGCTCGTTGCATTACAGCCTGTGATAGGGCCCTCCGACAAGCGGGAGAGCAGGTTGAACAAGCGCTTCTGATTGGCGAAGCCGGGATTCTCCATTTGTTCAGGATGCTCAATCACCTTGGTCTGCTTCCAGAGACGGTCTTTGAGTTCCTCAAATAAGCGGGACCCTCTGCGGCGCATGAACTTGCGTTTTTTATAATCCTGGGCCATGAAATAATAGACGACGAATCCGACCAGAGGAAAGCAGAACAGGATAAAGAGCCAGGCTACCGCCTTGGAAGGATTGCGGAATTCAAGAAGCAGGATCGTTCCGACCTGAAAAATAAAAATCAGCAGCGCAATCACCAACCAAAAAAGCATGTGGCACCCCCTTTACGAATATACTTTGACAATGGGACACTTTACATCTTTGTCATATATCGCGAAATTCAGGAATACATAGTTAGCAATACAGGCATTTGGTCGGCGATACGGCTGTGCAGCCGCCGCCTGCTGTGTATCTGCCGGAAAGGAACTGTTATGAAAAAAGGAGACACTAACCGACGGATGACCCTTCTTTTACTGCGTGACGCACAGCGTCCTGCCCGCCAATTTCAGCTGTCCAGACCTGTTATTATTTGGGTGCCTGCCCTGGCTATCCTGTCCATCTCCACACTCGTCGTATCACTCCAGGTCCGATCCGCCCATGTTATATCCAAACTGGAAACAAACCTTGCTGCCCAAAGCCTGCAATTGGAGATCACCGTATCAGACAAAGAAAAGGCGATTGCCCTGCTTGAAAATGAAGTGATGAAGCTTTCCGATCAGGCCGTTGATATGAAGGAACGCATTCAACGAATGAGCGAGCTGGAACATCAGCTTGAGGAGTTTATCCGGAAATATGATCCCGATTCCTCCACCAGGGAAACAGGGAAGAACAAACCGATCTCCTGGGACGGGTCCGGCAGCAAGGGCGGTCAATGGATCGCGGTTCACGACCAGCAGAAGCTGACGCTGGGCCGGGAGCTGAAAGACGATTTTGAGGAGATTCAGGAGATGCTGAATGCCATGGAGAAAAGCGTGCCCAGGACACTGAAACGCGCCGAAGACGCCCGGCAGAACCGGGAACAACAGCGGCAGGCCAGATTGCTGCAGGCCCGAAAGCTTGAACTGTCCCGGGAGGGCAGGCCTTCGTTCTGGCCGACAGCCGAACGCCGTCTGACCTCAAGCTTCGGATACAGGCGTGATCCGTTAAACGGAAGCAGCGCTTATCACGCAGGCATTGATATTGCGGGCCGTATCGGCGATCCGGTCTACGCGGCAGGTGCGGGAACCGTTAAAACTGCCGATCAGATGAGTGAACGCGGCAAATATATTATCATCGAGCACCAGAATGGGCTGCAGACCTGGTATATGCATCTCAACGGGATGAATGTATCCCCGGGTGATCAGGTGGACAAGGGCGACCTGATCGGACAGTTGGGCAACACCGGGCGAAGCACCGGCCCTCATCTCCACTTTCAGGTGGTTAAACAAAATATTCCCGTTGATCCGCTGCTCTATGTACAATGAAAGGCATGCCCTGCTAGCCGTTCATTGTTTAAATGAAGCTCAGGGAGGTTGTAACATGTTCAAATCGAGCCCCAAGCCCACAAAGCCCGCACCAGCCCGCTCTACGGATACGCTGCTTTCCACCAGTGCCTTCTTTGAAGGAAAATTGCAGTGTGAAGCTCCGCTGCGGATAGAGGGCAGGTACCAGGGTGAGATTAACAGCACGAGTGTTGTTTTCATTGGTGAATCCTCCGTTATCATAGCCAACATCACTGCCCCGGAGGTCATTATTGCCGGGAAGGTTTTCGGTGATATCTATGCAGACAACCGGGTTACGCTCACCTCTACGGGAGAGCTGTACGGCAATACAGCCTGCGGCGTGATTGTCATTATGGAAGGCGGCGTCCTGAACGGCCTTTGTCAAATGAAAAGCAAAGCGGATTCCCCTCCCGGGGACCTGGCTGGATCCCGGAACGAATCACAGTCTGCCAATCCTGCCGCCGGGACCGGTTGATTTCATTTATATATGCCGGTCCGGAGGCCGGCTTTTCTAATTTCCCGCAATTCAAGCCGTTACATCCCTTTTGACAAATACGATCCAACTGATTGCAATGAATATGATGTAGTAAACTACCAATACGGAGATGGAAAAACCGAGGGTCATGCCTCCCCCGCCAACCGGGGAAACCATATACTGACTGAGCCCCATGTTATTAAACAAGGCGTACTTGGCCCAGCTATACCGCTCAGGAGTGAAAATCAGGGACAGCGTATTCTGCATAAAAAGAATAAACAGGGACAGCCCGATCGTCAGACCTCCGGAGCGGAAGACAGCCGACAGCATAAAAGCAAACGTACAGATGACAAACAAATCCGCATACCGGCTAAGCAAACTGAATGCAGTATATTTCCCGGCACTCCAGCCTGGCAACATTTCCGCCATCCCCCCGGACCCTGGCAGCAGCAGCAGTGAAAAAATGGCGCTGAAAAGGATCAGCAGGGCAGTGCCTGCCAGACTAAACAATACGACGGACAGATATTTGGATAAAAGCAGCTTGCCGCGGCTCCAGGGGCGGATCAGCAGAAGCTTGATGGTGCCTGCCGAGTATTCCCCGGCCACGGAATCAGCCGCCACAATGACAGTAAATATAATATTGAGAAAAAAGGTGACAGAAGCTGTAAGCAGCATTCCGTCCCAAGCGCCGACCCCATCGGAAGCCATGCCGATCCCATCGGCAGCTATATAAATAAGAAAAGGTACAATCGCCGTAATAAAAGCCAGAATCCCGAACATAACCCAGGTTCGGATACGGACATAGATCTTCACATTTTCATTATGAACAAGCTTAAAAAAATTAGCCAATGGTTGTTTCGCCTCCCGTCATCTCCAGGAATTGATCCTCAAGCGTCCTTGCGGACCGGTGTATGGAATATACATGGATCCCGGCCTCAGCCAGTCTGGCATTCAATTGCGCCGTCTCTTCCCTGCCCAGGTCAAGAATAAGGCTCTCGCCTTCAATCAGGCCACCGCCAGCAATGATCTGCGCCTGTCGCGGGTTGTTGACTTCAAAGGCCACACGGGCCGATCCAGGCGTGCCTGCCGAGTTGTTCAAGTCACGCATCCCCACCAGCCGGCCGTTCTGAATAATCGCAACGTTGTCGCACATTAGCTCCATCTCGGACAGCAAGTGGCTGGATACAAAGATGGTCGTACCTTCGGTACGGCTTAGATGCCGCAAATAATCGCGCAGCTCGCGAATCCCCTGCGGATCCAGACCATTCGTAGGCTCGTCCAGAATAAGAAGCTTTGGGCGGTGCAGAATCGCTTGCGCAACTCCGAGCCGCTGGCGCATGCCAAGCGAATAGGTTTTTACCTTCTCTCTGATTCTTCCTTCCAGCCCGACCAGCCTGACCGCCTCCTCGATCCGCCCCCGGTCCACTCCCGGATTCATGCGGGCATAGTGGAGCAAATTCTGGTATCCTGTCATATACTTGTACATTTCAGGATTCTCTACAATAGCACCGACATGAGCAATGGCACGTTCGAAGTCTGTCTTGATGCTGTGGCCGCAAATATGTATATCTCCCTCAGTTAATGAAATGAGGCCAACCATCATCCGGATGGTTGTCGTTTTCCCCGCTCCGTTCGGGCCAAGAAAGCCGAATATCTGCCCGGCCTGAACATCCAGTGTTAAGTTATCGACAAGCGTCCTGGAGGATTTGATCTTGGTGACCCTCTGCATACGTACAACGGGATCCATCTGCATCGTTCTGACTCCTTCCGTCCGGAAATACGATTCCCTAAGGGGACAAATCCGGTTTTAAACTATTGTACCATAATATTGTATATCTTCTCCTGTTCTGAATGGAAGTTTACATATTTCATCATTTGTTAGACGGCCTGAAAAAATCTACTATAATTAATGATGAAAGCACTATGCTTCGGTTTATTCGACTATTTGAACGTTTCCGAAAGTTTGCATTAGTCGAAACAAAGCTGGAGTATCATAACTTAGTGGAAATGGGAGGAAAACATGAAGAAAATAATTTCTCTGCTGCTCGTAACTAGTTTAATATTATTTGTGACTTCGAACTCCATTATTCAGTTGTCATCAATCCACGGAGGTGGATAAGCTAGCCCATTCCGACAAAGATCAGTGGGCAAACCGTTGATTTCATTAGGTCACATCATACTTCAGAAAAATGCAGGCAACTCCCTTGTGGACGTCGCTTGTATTTTTTATAGGTAATGACGTTTCGACAACTTAAAGGTTCTCTTACTTTTATTTACATAAATCTCACTTCTTTAGTCATAAATTAAAGTCATCGTTTCTGTTACTTTATAACTATATACGCCCACAAAGCCCGTCGTATCGCGAAAAAACTGTTCATTCCTCATCTATTTATAGTAAAATGCATATATGCTAATACATTAACCCAGTAAAGATACTATAAGTATCTTTATATTTTTGTAAAAATACAAAATGCAACATCACTTATTCATAATACTCCTTACCCTCTCAAAACAACTTGCAACCAGGAGGAGATACGATGGATTATGGCACCCGCATTGCAGAACTACGGGAGAAAAGGGGTTGGAAGCAGGAAGAGCTGGCACAAATTCTTGGAATTACACGGGCCGCTCTCTCGCATTACGAGAAAAACCGGCGCAAGCCTGATTTCGATACCCTGACGAAGCTGGCCAATCTCTTTGGGGTGTCGATCGATTATTTGATCGGCCGCATTCCGCAGACACAAATTGACATGGAACCGGATGTAAAGCAATTTATTGATCATCTTGAGCTTTCTGACAAGAATATTTTAAACCGCTTTAATCTTATGATTGACGGGCGCAGCTTAAGCGAAGAGGAAGCCAAACGCTTCATTGCGTTTATCCGTATGGAACGAATGATGGAGTAAGAGGGGCTGTCCCAAAAGTGTCCGCATGACATGGGAACATCCCAATTACAACACAAAAAGACCTCAATATCCACTGTATTAGTGGATATTGAGGTCCTTTTTTTCGCAAATTGACTTTTGGGACAGCCTCTTCGTTCTCCCTGTATTGCCCTTTTCAGTCGACCACCGCCTGTACCGGAGCCAGAATGTACTGGACGGATTCACCCGGCCCCAGCGTCTCTTCAAAATCCAGGGCCGGAGAAGCCGACAGACCGGATAATGTGCTTTGTGCCTCGGCATATGTGGCCCCCGGTCCAAAACGTTCCCCCTGATAGGTTCCCTGGTTCGGCATCGTTACACGGACCTTAATGCGCTGGCTTGTCGATTCGAAGTTCACCAAATTGACCAGCAGCTTGTTGGATTTCGCACCGCTCCCCGGCAGCGGATCAAGTGTGGACGTGTCCACCGCGCGCACATAGACCATTTTATCGGCAGTCTCGCTCTTGTTCAGCACCTCATAAGTCAACGGCTTGCCATGAGTGGCATATGCCAGGCTGAGACGTCTCATAATATCGACGCGTGAATCCAGACCGCTTGCAAACTCATGAATTTTCGTATTCGCAGGATTGTGATTGTTCAGATCAAAGCCTGTCTCAAATAAAGTGAAATCCTTGTAGAAAGCGGCATGCTGGACGAGCATATCGGCATATCCGATTTGTGACCGCATAATCCGGTCGAAAACCGCTGCCTGCGGCTGGCTCGCCCCATAAATCGGTTTATCCGTATGGGAGTCGGAGGTGCCGAATTCCGTGTTCAGCATCGTCTTGCTGAGCCCATCCTTGGAGCCGCTGAAGGTCTGCAGGTTTTCAACAAAGCTGCCTCCCCGTCCCTGCACATACGATTCACCATAGGCATGGCCGTTGGTCAGATCCGTGACATTCTCCAGCTCAAGGCGCTGCTTGGGATCCCTTTCCCATCCGTCCGGATCGCCGCACTGTTGTTTGCCTCCTGTCTGGTTTTTGCATGATTTGACGGAATATGCCGGCCAATAAGCCCATCCGGGAGCTACTGTTTTCATATGAGGGGCAATTTTCTTCCCTTCATTGTTCAGCCAGTTGGCTACCGCCAGATTGACCGCTTTGGAACGGTTGAACAGCCCCGGTTCGTTGTCGACTTCAAAATACTGCACATACGGGCCGTAATTTTGAAGATATGAAGTTAACTTCTGTTTGGCGGAATCCGGCAGTGTACCGTCCGCATTCAGCTTGATGTCGCCTGTATACAGGTACAGGGCAACAGCTTGCATGTTGTACTGCTTGAGGGTCTTGTAATAATTGTCCAGATCGGAGCATGCGTTGCCGACGTTGCTCGCACAGGTAACCCGCATTATATTTCCGCTGTAGGCGATCCCCAGCCACTTCATCACGGCCGGAAGATGACGGGTAGCCCCTTTATCATAATAAAACTCGTTATTGTTTACATTGGTTCCCGTGCGGATGTAGCTGCCATGAATCGGTTCAGTAACCGGGGAAGCAAGCTTCTCAAGACTCAGGCTGTCCCATGTCCACCAGAGACTCGAATTCTCCGCCTCGGAGCAGTACAGGCACCGGGCCACCCGGAGCTTGAGCTGGTTTACCCCTGTCTGCAGCTGTTCTTTCGGGATATACAATTGATAATTGCTCTTGAAGGTATACGGACTTTCCGTTCCCGCCACGCCCGCAATCTGGATCATGCCGGAAAACTGGTGATTGGAAAATACAGACATCTGCGGCACCGCTTTGCTGGCATCCAGAATGCGGACATTAAAGCGCACACCGTTGGCCGGAACGGTATCCAGCTCATACTCCAGCACGAGCTCCGGATGGGTCTCGGCATTCAGCCCTGGAGGAACGGATCCGTTAAGCTGAATAACAGGGGAAGAGGTCCTGACGGCCTGCGCCGCGCCTCCCGCTGCCTTTAATGCCGTTCCACTCACTGCTTTAACGTCTACTGTAAGGGATTCCTTGCCCGTTCCTCCTTGGAACTCGGTGGAAGAATCATTACTGACGCCAAGCATCCATAAAGTTGTAGCCGCAGTCTTGTCATTTTCCTGATTGCTTTTGTTCGCATAACCCAGAAGCAAAAACAAGACAGCTAAGCCAAGCAAGCCCAAAAGCAAATATGCATACTTGTTCGCCAACCCATTTTTCATTGTTCTTGTCCACACTTTCTGTACAGAGTCATCTCCGGAACAAGCGAGCTATTCCGCAGTATGGAACAAAGCGCTTGAAGGAATGACCGCTTTGGCCTCCTGTCCGCTCTCCCACATCAGGCGTGCCATGGCATCACCTGTTCCTTCATAATACTCCACTTTGATGTCGTAGAGCTGATCTGCCGTAAGGCTGATGCTCCCTTTGCGTTCCGTCCAGCTTTGCTTGAACCAACTGTCAATAATCAACTGCCCATCCACCCAGACCCGGATTCCGTCGTCGGAAATGGTCGTAAAAGTATAGGTACCGCTGTACCCCGGTTTTACCTTGCCTGTCCAGCGTGCGGAGAATTGATCGGCAGGCACTGCCGGATCCGGCGCGGAGCTGCGCCAGTTGAAATCCAGCTTGGCATCCGTGCGTGTAAGCACAGGTGTCCCGCTTAGATTGATATTGTTGAAGAATTCGGCGTGCAATCCCTCGTTTACCGTACCTGGAACAGGCTCAGGTGCAGGTTCCGGTGCAGGCTCGGGATCGGGTTCTTCCCCGACCGGCGGCGCTCCCGGAGGAGCAGAGTCGGGTGGCTCCACAGGAGGGGCTTCAGGAGGAGCGGCCATGTCGGCAATCAATTCATCCCTGGTCAACGTTCTGTCCTCATTCATGTATGCAAAAATTTGACGGTTCGAATTGTTTTGTGTCAGCATGTTGCCCCAGGTCATAGAGTATACCCATCTCGGCTGGGCCGACAGCACCCTCTCAGAAGGCATTTCACCGTGCTCGCCAATGGCAATCGGTTTATCTCCTGCCAGATTGAGCAGGCCGTCATAATAGCTCTGCTTAAAATCATTGTCATAGATGTCCGCAGCCAGAATATCGACCTTGGACAAACCGGGGAACGAACTGGCATAAGGAGCAGCCCAAGCGTTCGGAGCGTTGGGATTCCAGACCCACAGCAGATTGTTCAATTGGTGGACATTCACAAATCGGTCATACATGATATCCCATAATTTCACAAAGTTCCTCTTGTTTCCCCACCAGAACCAGTCCCCGTTCATTTCGTGGTAAGGTCTCCACAGAACAGGCACACCCGCATCCCGCAGCTTGCCGAGGGATACCGCGACCTGATCCAGATCTGCGATCAGCCTTGCATATTCCTTGGTCCCTGGCGTTACATACTTGTTAAATTGCGCCTGGGTGATCTTCGCCTGCACATTGGCCCAGGTCAACGGTTTACCGGGAAGCGCCTGATGAAAGGTCATCGTAACGATGCCGCCAGCATTGTGCCAATTCATGGCGCTATATACAACATTGCTGCGCTGGGCTTCGGTCATCGCAGTCGACTGGTTGGAAACAGCACCCAGCTCATAGCCGTGCAGGCCAGCGTACTGTCCACTGATGTTCTTCAGCTCGATGTTCAGTTCATCAGGGCTTTCCAGATAATCATGCTGACCGGTAATCATTCCGCTTCCGTCCAAATTTAACAAATACATATATAATTCGCGCGCCTCGGCTGAAGCAGCAGGATTAATCGGCGCTGCAGCGGCCTGGGCAGCAGAGTGTTCACGGGACAGTCCCGATGGAAGCAGGGAACAAAACAGCATGACAGGCAACAATTTTTGAAAAAATCGATACATAGAATAAGTTTTCACCAATTCTCTCCCTCTCGGTAGCCAGGCTGCCAGCCCTCTAGGGGGTAAGGCCCTTTAGCTTTGCGTACACCTGCCTTTCGGCAGGGTTGCCATTTTTCTATGAAGGCTATGAAACTCCCTCTTATCCTAGAATATCGACTCGGAATTTCCAAAAATTAATATATGATTCACACTAGAACCAATTTTCCAGGATATTTTACAAAATAACCTGTAAAACTACATCATTTTTTTCATTTATATGCGCAAAAACGCAACCTGTGCGTTTTTGTATCAGATTATAGAATTTTCTCATGAAATGAACTGATGCAAAGTGATGTCGTTCCAATCTATGCAAAAGCGGACGATATCTTCTTCCACCAGTTCGGAACCTGTCTGCACCTCAATCAGTTCTACATCGGTTACAGCCAAAATGCTGTGCTTCGTGCCTTCCGGAATGCGGACCACGTCGCCAGCTTTTACTTTATGCAGCTTCTCGTTCAGAATCACTTCCGCTTCGCCGCTGATGATCGTCCATATTTCGCTCCGCTTTCGATGAAGCTGGTAGCTGATATTTTTGTCCTGCTCGATGCAAATCCGCTTGGTGAGCACTTCATTGCCCTCCGGATATTTCACATAATCCACAACCCGGTAATGCCCCCAACGGCGTTCCTCGTACATCGGCCGCTGATTGTGAGCCTTCAGCACTTCCTTGATCCGCGGGCTTTCCGCTTTGTTGGTTACAAGAATACCGTCCGGGCTGGCCGCAACGATCAGATCACTGGCCCCGATAATAGTAACTGGAATGTCCAGTTCGTTAATCAGGTTTGTATTCACACAATCCTCGGTCATCACTCCCTTGCCCACCTGACGCTGCGACATTTCCTCTGTCAGCGTATTCCAGGTGCCGAGATCCTTCCAGAAGCCGTCATAAGGGAGCACTACAATGTTCTCTTCCTTCTCCACCACTTCATAATCAAAGCTTATTTTAGGCAGTATATGATATTGCTTCTGCAGTTCTTCGTAATTCAGCGGAAGCCCCTTCCCTTCCAGTATCTTCAGCAGATACCCCAGACGGAAGGCAAAAACTCCGCAATTCCAGAGCGCGCTCCGCTCGATCAGAAGCTCGGCCTGCTCCCGGTTCGGTTTTTCCTGAAAATGACTGACCTGCAGGCAGCCTGCCGCTCCGGCCGAGCCTTCTTTCGGAATAATATAACCGTATTTTTCGGACGGATAGGATGGGATAACACCCATAAGAGCAAGATTGGCGCCCGTTTCCTGCAGCGTGTATTCCATACGTGCCACCGTATGGAAGAAGGTTTGCTCCACATACGGATCCACCGGCAGGATCGCAATGACCGTATCCGGGGATGCGCCGGCGACACTGTATAGATAACTGGCTGTAAGCGCAATGGCCGGAAAGGTATCCCTGCGTTCAGGCTCCACGATAATGCTGGCATCACTCCCGATTTGACTCTGAATCATTTCGAACTGAGCTCTGCCGGTAGCGATATAAGAGGAATCCGCCATTCCGGTGTCTCCCAGCTGTCTCCATACCCGCTGCACCATGGACTCAGGATGTCCTTCCGGGCTTTCCAGAACTTTCAGAAACTGTTTGGAACGGGAATCGTTGGACAGAGGCCATAATCTTTTACCAGAACCGCCAGACAAAAGCACCAATTTCATAACTCCACTCTCCCTCCATGAAGTAAATTTCCTAAAAAGGACAATTTTTCCCAGCCACTTATATTATACTGCACCTGCAACGCTTGGCGAAAGGCCGTTAAGCCCACTCATGCGTGGTCTGCCGACCGAATAATACTCTAATCCGGATTCGGCGATCTGCTGTTCAGTGAATACATTGCGTCCGTCTATGAGAATCGGCTTGCGCAGCACAGAGCCCAGCATGCGCAGGTCAACCTGTTTGTAGTGATCCCAGTCGGTCAGCAGACAGACGGCGTCAGAGCCAAGCGCCGCTTCTTCAGGCGTGGAGCACCACTGAATAAACTCATGATTAAACTGCTCCCTGAATTTGTCCATTGCGATCGGATCATGGACTTTGACGAACGCGCCTTCCTTCACCAGGGTTTCCACAATTTCGAGGGATGGCGCCTCCCGGATATCATCCGTATTCGGCTTGAAGGACAAGCCCCATACACCTACATGTATGCCGTTTAACTGCCCGAGAGATTCGCGCAGTTTGGAAATCATCATATAGCGCTGATCAGCGTTGACCTCCACTACGGATTTAAGCAGCTTGAACTCGTAATCCACATTGCCTGCGATTTGAATGAGGGCATTCGTGTCCTTCGGAAAGCACGAACCCCCGTATCCGATTCCTGCCTGCAGAAAGGAGGAGCCGATGCGCTTATCCATGCCCATGCCAACCGCTACATTGGTAACGTCAGCACCCACTTTTTCACAAATATTAGCAATCTCGTTAATAAACGAAATTTTTGTTGCCAGAAAGGCGTTGGAGGCATACTTGATCATCTCGGCACTCCGGATATCCGTTACATAGATATTGTCCGTAAAATCCTGATGAAGCTCGACCATCGTCTCACGCAGCGCAGGATTGTCAATACCGATAATGATGCGGTCAGGATGAAGCGTATCGCTGATCGCGGAGCCTTCGCGCAGAAACTCGGGTGCCGATACAATATCAAATGCATGACGGGTATGCCGTGCAACCACCTCACGGATTTTTTCGTTCGTTCCCACGGGTACGGTGCTTTTGGTCATTATGATCTTGTAGCCGTTCATCGCCGCGCCCACTTCAGCCGCCGCCTGCTCAATGTACTGCAGATTGGCTTCCCCGTTCGGCAGGGATGGTGTCCCGACCGCCAAAATCACGATATCCGAACGACGCACCGCATCTTCCAGGTCCGAAGTGAACTCAAGCCGCTGCTCCTGCAAATTCTGCTCAATCAGTTCCTCGATGCCAGGCTCGTAAATCGGCGACTCGGCCTGCTTCAGCTTTTTAATTTTTTCCTCGGCCAGATCAACACAAATCACCTTGTTATCCTTTAAGGCAAAGCATACTCCCGATACCAGACCTACATATCCCGTTCCGATCACAGCCAGCTTCATCATGGCTTCAATCCCCCTTTAAGAAAGTTCACATAGGCTTGCTCCACATACTTTTTGAACTGTTCCTTAAACGTGTTTTCGTCAAATTTACGGGCATGCCGTGTAATGTCGTCCACGTTCCACCCATGCTTTTCCACGGCTTCCACCGCTTCCAGCACATCCTCCACTTCATGCCTGCGGAAGAAAACACCGTTCAAATACGGTATGATCGTGTCGAGTGCCCCGCCCCCCTGAAAGGCTATGACAGGCCGGCCGGCCGCATTGGCCTCCAGTGGGGTGATGCCGAAGTCCTCAATGCCTGGAAATACCAGCGCCCGGCACTCTGCCATCAGCTTGTTGACCTCGCTGTCCTCCAGTCTGCCGAGAAATTGAACATTGGATTTCGCCATCTCTTCCAGTCGCTTCCGGTCGGGTCCCTCGCCGACAATGAGCAGCTTCAGGCCGTTGCGGTTAAAAGCCTGTACGGCCAGATCAATCCTCTTGTATGAAATAAGGCGGGATACGACCAGATAATAGTCTCCAATGCAAGAGGATCTCTCAAAGCGGGATGTGTTAATCGGCGGAAAAATAACATCCGCATCCCGCTGGTAGTAGGACTGAATGCGCCGCTTGACAACCGAAGAGTTCGCGACGAACTGATTTACATTGCGCGACGTTTTCTGATCCCATGATTTCAGGCGGTTCATATAAATTCTCAGCATGCTTTTGAACAGACTTGATCTGGACTGTCCGGCCATGTAAGTGTCGTAGTCCCACGCAAACCGCATCGGTGTATGACAATAACAAATATGAAAAGTATGCTTGGGTACCTGTATGCTTTTCATAAAAGCACTGCTTGAACTCAAGACGATGTCGAATTCCCTGAAGTCAAAATCGCGGATGGCAATGGGATACAGCGGAAGCACGCCCTTGAAATTGGCCTTCACTCCCGGAATGTTCTGCAGCCAGGAGGCCCTTATATCCGCATCCTTCAAATTATGTGATAAGCGGCTGTCACTGAACACCGTTGTGAAGATGGGAGCGTTGGGATACATGCTGTGAAATACCTCGACCACTCTTTCGGCTCCGCCCATTTGGATCAAATAATCATGTGCTATCGCTATTTTCATCAGTACCATCCTTTTAAACGCAAGATCGTTTACACCCCTGCAAGCAAACCTTTGTAGTAACGAACGATATCTTTGACGGTATTTTCGATAACGAAATGCTCCTTTACCCGGGCCATTCCTTTCTGCCCCATCAGCTTCCGCTCTGCCGGATGCTCCAGCATCCACCGGACCGCGCCGGCCAGCTTCACAGGATCTCCCGGCTGAATCAGCAGCCCTGTCTCGTCATGTACTACCGTCTCTGTCGGACCTCCTTCATTGGAGGCAATCACCGGCAGGCCGGCGGCCATGCCTTCCACAATGACCTGGCCGAACGGCTCCGGTGTAACGGAGGTATGAATCAGCAGGTCACAGCGTCTCATCAGGCCTTGAATATCATCGACATGTCCGAGCAGATTGACGTTTTTCAGTTCGTAACGGGCAATCATGTCTTCAAGCTGCCGTTTGTAATCCTGTTCGCCGAACAGCGCATCCCCGGCCAGCCAGAACTTGACCCGCGTTTCCTCCTTAAAGGACCGCGCCGCCTCCAGCAGAATATGCTGCCCCTTCCAGTGGGCGAGCCGGCCCACAAGGACCACGTTGAACTCGCTGCTGTCTTTGCCTGCCGGTTCCGTTTCGTCAACGGACCCTATCGTCTTCGCGAACGCGGAGTATACAACGAGCGTTTTTTTATGCGCAGGCAGCTCCAGTGCCCGCAGCGTTGACTTGGAGTTGGCGATCACACCGTTTGGCAAAAAGCGGGACATCAGCCGGATCACCTTTGCGACCATCGGCTTGAGATACGGCGGGCCGATATGATCACGGATATGCCAGACCAGGGGGATTCTCGCCGCTTTGGCGGCAACGGCTCCGTAGATGGCCGACTTCAACGAATTGGTGTGCACGCACTGCACATTTTCCTGCTTTAGCAGAGGTGCCAGCCTTTTACCATAAGACAGCATCTTGAATGCTGCCGCAGGAGCCCCCAGGTTAACGGCATTCCGGTTCCGGTTGCGGACCGTTTCATCCATCGGGACAATGCGGACATCGATGCTCTTCTGGCGCAGCCGGTCGGCCAAATCCCCCTCCTCCGCCAGAATGACCAGCGGATCAATGTGTTCCCCGATATGGGTCAATATGTTGTATAACGCTACCTCACCGCCGCTCCATCTGGCGGTATGATCGATATATGCCACCTTCAGCATCCTGCCGCCGCCTTTCTGTTCACGACTTGGTCGAAAATATCCTCCACCTGCTCCGCCACCCGTTCCCAGGTGTACTTTTCCAGCACATGTGCCCGGCATTCTTCACGTCCTGGCAGTAAATTCCGGTCCGCCAGGATGCGTAGCAACCCGTTTTTAATCGCTTCGCTGTCCGTCCCGCCGAACAGGAGCTCAGGACGGAATTTGCTCAGAATCTCCTTGCTGCCTCCAACCGGTGTCGCCATTACAGGCAGTCCTGATGCCATAGCCTCGACCGTGATCAGCCCAAAGCCTTCCAAGGCCTGTGTTGGTACAATGAACATATCCGAGGCCTGGTGGTATAAAGGAAGCTCCTCGTCAGAGACATAACCCAGCAGCTTCACCTGCCCGTCAAGCCCGTACTCCCTGATCTTGGCCTCAAGCTCTTCACGGAGCGGCCCTTTGCCTCCGATCAGCAGAATATGGTCCGGATAACGCTGGGCAACGTGCCTCCACGCTTCCAGCAGCTGAACCAGCCCCATCCGGTTGACCAATCTGCGCACGGTCAGTATGATTGTCGCTTCCTGCGGCAGCTGCAGGCGGGCACGAACCTCGCTGCGGTCTGCGGGAGGATGGAACCTTTCCACATCGGCCGCGCCGGGTATAATATGAATTTTCTGCAGCGGGACTTTGTACTGCTGATGCAAAATGTCCCGGAACGTCTCGCTAAGGACGATGAACTTGTCAGCCAGACCGTAAGCCTTCATTTCAATCGATTTGGCCATCGTCGTCTTGAGCAAATGTTTAAGCCCCTGGCCTTCAATTTTCATTTCCTCCGTCCATGGCCCGTGAAAGGTCATGACAACCGGAATTCCGCGCTTTCTTGCTTCCAGAGCCGGCCCTACGCCATAAGGGGCGAAATGGGAATACAGCACATCTACCGGCTGACGATTGAAGAGGTCTGCAGCATACCGCTGCATCAGGTCCCTGCGCTTCCATAGCGAGAGGTTGTTGCTGCCGATATTGTGAATCTTGATTCGATCGGGAGCCTCGGGTTTATTTTCATTACAAATCAAAGCATCAAGCTCATTTCGCCTGGACAGCTCCTCACAAATGGATTTGAAATACGTGTTCAGCCCGCCAGGCTGCAGCGAGGGCCAGCTTAGCCCGGTCGCCGCGATGCGGAATCCGCCGCTACTGGACGACATAACTGGTTTCCCCCTTTTTCTCGGCAGTCCCTTCTTCCGTAACGGTAACCTGCTTTTTCCGCCGGGTCAGTTCATAATGCTTGAAGCAGACGAGAAATTCATACATGACCCAGAAAAAAGCGACGGCAAATCCCGCAAGCCCCTTGCGGTACAGACCATGCAGGAAATATTTCTGCACAAAGCGGGCAGGCGGCCTGAACAGCAGGTTCATAATCCGGAAGGGTTTGCCCTTGTCATAGACGGTCTGAGCCTCCAGATCCGTGTATTTGTTAAATCTCGTCACATGGTCGCTGATGCTGCGGAAGCCGTAATGCCAAAGCACGCCATTAAGCTTGATTGTATGTCCTTCCGATACATCAGGCATCTCGTGAACCAGGCTGTTTGTAATTCCGTAGATACGGCGGTTATACAACCGAACCAGATATTCCCCCCTATTCATCCATTTGCCGAGGAAGTCGCCGATCCGGAACACAGAGTAAGCTTTGGCGGGATCATACAGCGTCTCCTTATACTTCAGAATATCGGCCGCCAGTTCTTCATTGACGACCTCATCCGTATCAATCAGAAAAATCCAGTCATAGCTTGCGCGCTCTACGCCGAACGTCCGCTGCTTGGCATAACCCGGCCATGGATTCGTGAAAACCTTGCAGCCCAAGGATTCGGATACCTGGACTGTATTGTCCTTGCTGCCGCCGTCTATGACGACGATTTCATCCGCAAAGACTTTACAGGATTGTATGGCATTCGCAATTCTGACTGCGTCATCCTGGGCAATGATAACAACAGATATTCTGTTATCCGCCGGAACGCTCGACATATGGTTCATTAGGGGGTGCCTCCTTTTTCTTTAACCGTTCGCCGGTTTTCTCCGAATGTAGTTTGACATTGTTGTACGGAGCCATTGAATATCCTGTCTGGAGATTAACAATCTCGGTATTTTGGTTTTAAGTACGAATCTGACATTCAGCAGAATGCAGATAAATCTGAGAATTACCGATGACAGCATGGCAATGCCCGCCCCCGTGAGACCGTATGCGGGTACAAGAATAATCAGCAGCGGGACAACCAGAGCCAGGCCGAGTCCTTGAAGTATGGTCACAAGCTTGGGTTTGCCGAGCGCCATGAATGCCTGTGCCAGCACCATGGTCCCCCCTCCGATGGAAACCTCAAGTACCAGTAATCTGAAGACGGTAAGCGCCTCTTTAAATTCGGGTCCGTACAGCAGTGTAAATACAAAGGGAGCAAGCAGCATCAGTATGATCGCCGCCAGAATGGCCGCGGTCGAAGTAATGCGAAAGGCTCTGAACGTGATGGCAATCGCATCCTCTTTTTCCAGGCTTGACGCTTTCGGGAAAAGAACGACGATGATCGATGTCGAGAACACGTTGACCATTCGTGCCAGACTGACCGCCACCGCATACAAACCCAGTTCAGCAGGCGCCAATAATGCGGCGATCAGAATCTGGTCGATATAGGTGGAAACCTGCCCCATCAGATCATTGCCGTAAGAACCCATTCCGTAAGTAAACAGCCGCTTGAAATGCAACCAGCCGTTTTTGATTTTCGGCCTGTACTCACGAACGAGCCGCACCGTGACGGTCACGTACACCGGCAACGACGGAAGCAGGTAAGCCAGTGCAGAGGTATAAGGGTTTATGTAACCTGTTATAATGAGAAGCCCCAATAGAGCAAGCGTGCTCAGTGGCACTATATAACGAAAAATATTGTATTGCTTGTACTCGCCGCGCACCTGCATCATGGCATTGTTGATTTGCGAGATGGCGATCAAAGGGCACATCACCATCGACATTTGCGCAAACAGGACCACACTCGGACTAAAGGCGTCGAGCCAGAACGGAATCAACACAACCCCGACGGTTGACGCCAAACATCCGAAAATGACGGCAAGCAGCAGGGCAATGCCATACAGTGTCCCGGCATCCTTCGGAGCTTTCTTGGCGTTGTAAATCAACGCTGAAGGAACGCCAAAGGTCATGCAGAAGGCAAGAAATTGCGACCAGTTGACCATGGCCGTCTGCTCGCCGCGCCCGGTCGGCCCCAGGTAACGTGCTGTCAGGATGCCTGTCAGCATATTCACAACCAGGATCAGCATGCTGACGATCATGGTCTTCACGACGGCCGAGCTGTTGTCTTTGCTTCTGGAGAAACGCATGATTGTTCCGATAACTGTCCGGATTGGATTGGACAGCGCTTGTAAATTTTGCACCCGAGCTCACCTTCTTTCCGCCATAGCATCTTTGGCCCACAATCCAACTCCGATCAGCGTCCAGACCACGTAGCCTCTTAAGCCAGGAAAGCCGTTATCGGAAATCAGATTGGCAAATGCTCCTGCCCATGCCGCAAATCCCAGCCGTGCGTAAGGCTGAAACGAATTCCGTGCAGCGATCCGGGAAACCAGCTTCTTCGCGATCAGGAACAGAGCTGCAAAGAAGAAGATGGCGCCTGGAACACCAAAAGTTAGAAATAGTGCGATAAATCCGTTATCCATAATGCCGAGTTCACCGAGATCGCCGCCGTTATCCAGCTTCGTTCCGGTTCCTACACTGCCAAGCCCCTGGCCGACCGGGTTGCCCGTCACGGCCGGAAGCATCGTATGCAGCAGATCCAGCCGATCATTGTAGGAACGGTCTTCCTCGATGGCCGTCAGCGTTTCCATCCGTGCGACCAATCCTTCGGCCCCTGGAAGCTTGGGAACGATGTACACCAGCAGCGCCCCCAGCACAACCAGCTGCAAGATCGTCCTCCACTTCCCTTTGGAGGAGGAAGTCAAAATATAGGCAAGCAGCATAATAAACACCAGCAGCCACGCCGAGCGGACAAGGGTAGTCATAAGACATACCAGCGTCAGCACGACGCCGAGCCAGCCCAGGGCACCACGCCAGCGCTTTTCCATCAGCATCGGCATCAGCGCTCCTGCCAGGAAAAAGGCGCAGGGACCGGGAGAGTTCAGGGTAGAGAAAACCCGGATCTCCAGCGGATAAGGCTGGCCGATCGAATTCATCTCCACATGATTCATCCAGAAGGCGTCCCATGGCGGCACGGTCATATACTGGATAATTCCGTATGCGGACACAGCGACTGCGATATTGGCGTATGCGGACAAAAGACGGTCAATGTCTTTTATATCAAACGGCCGTACCGCAAAATAGGGCAAAATCATCAGCGGAATAATATAGTTCGCCAGATCATAAGCAAAGCCCATACCGTTTTTGGCAACCCCGATCAGGCTCCCGTAACCCAGTGCCACCGCGAAATAGAGCGCTATTCTTGCCAAGGGCTGCTGCACCTGATGGATGCCGCGCAGCACCGGAATCAGGATCATGGTGCTTGCAAGCAGCGGTGCGATGCTTAACAGCGATACGGATTGATAGGTTCCTTCCATCCAGTCTGAAATGCGCCGAATTTCCGGACCGACAGCCCATACCACAAGCGTGTAAGGAATCAGCAGCCTCGACTGGATAACCGCAAGTACGAATGCCGGAAATACCAGGGCAAGTACGATGGCTCCCTGCTGGCTCATGGCCGGACTTATTTTGGCGCTGATAAAACCGATGATGAATGGAAGCAAACAGGCTGCCGCTCCCATAGCCACTATAGGGAGGCTGCGGCTGTTCCACATCGCGGGCGATTGATTGAACAAACGGCCTTCATTTCTCATTTCAGGCCTCCCTTTCGACCCAGGCTTCTGCGGAAAAAGTCATTCCGCGTTCCCTCCCTTCAAACGATTGCGTTTGAGCATTTCTTTGGCAAGCAGGAGCACAAACTGCGAATCCTCAATCAGGTATCTTTTCCACAAGCGGCGCGGCTCCTGCGACAATCTCCAGAACCATTCGAAGCCTGACTTTTGCATAAAATCCGGGGCCCGCTTCACGGAGCCTGACAGGAAATCGAAGGTCGCACCTACCCCGATGGATACCGGTGCGCGGTACGTTTCATAATGCTGATAAATCCATTTTTCCTGCTTCGGCGCTCCCACACCGACAAATACGATATCCGGCCGGGATTCAATGAGCATCTCCACGATCCGTTTGTTTTCTTCCTCGTTCTTCTCAAAGCCGTAGGATGGGGAATAACAGCCGACAATGTTCATTCGCGGGAAGGATTCCTGCAGATTGTGCATCGCCCTCTCAGGCACCCCACTTGCCGACCCGAGAAAAAACAGCCTGTAACTCCTTTCCTCAAAAGCCTCGCCGAGCTTATGGAACAAGTCCGAGCCGGATACCTTCTCCTTCAACGGTTTTCGCAGAAGCTTCGATGCCCATATAATCGGCATGCCGTCGGCAACGACTGCCCCCGCATCCGAGTAAACCCGCCGGAATTCATCATCTTTGCGGAGCTTGATCACATGGTCCACATTGCAGGTGAGAATGTAGGAATGATGCTGTGTCCGAATGGCTCTATCAATAAATTCGAGTAGATCATTAAAATCGTAATTATCAAAATTGACATCAAACATGTTCACTCTGCTCATCGTATCACTTCTCTTTTGCGGAAATCGTATTGATTGGATGTCTGGTAAAGACAGTTCAGATACCAGCAGAACGGGATGATCATTTGAACTGTCGACAAGGTGTTATCGGAAAAAGAATAGATCAGAAACCCGGCAATTAAGCCTGCGTAGTACGGCTTGATCAGCCTGGGAAGAGACCTGTAAATGAGAACAAACACGATCAGCAGCGAGAGCATCAGCAGACCGCAGCCGATATACCCTGTATCAAAATAAAAGCGGATATATTCGTTATGCGGAACGACAAAACCGCGGAACAGCGTTCCATCGTTCGCTACGGTTACGGCGCCCAGTCCTCTCCCCGACCATGGGTAATCCTGCACCCTGTTCAGGAAATATTCCCAAGCCTCCGTTCTCCCCGACAGATCAATGCCTTCGGATGTCTGCCGTTCGAAGGAACGCTTCTGCAAGTTATCCCACTGCAGGGCCAAAGCACCGAGGACAAGAATGAACGATCCGGCCAGAGGAATAAGATAGTTGATTTTCCCTCCGAGATATTGCTGTGAGATGTCACACAGATATACTAGCAGCATTAGAACCAGCGCGAGGATCGGTCCCCTTGTGCCGGTTGAAATCAGAATCAGAAAGTTCAAGGCAAGCACTGAATAAAAAAACACCGTCTGCTGTGGCCTGCGCTTGAGCTCAATCAGCGCAACCGCGATACCGAGAAAAGCAAGCATCGCCAGATGTGGTGGTATATTGGCTCCCTGCACCCTCACAGCTCCGGTAAATTCGACATCCGTAAACGAATGAAGGCCTGCCACTGACAGGAGAAGGCCTACGCCTACACTGATGATTGGCAGCAGACTGATCATCGTAATATGCTTCTGCGCCACTTCCTTCTTCCATTTGATCAGCAGAAAGAAGAAAGGAAGCGACAGTCCAATAAACGCTTTAAGCGCAATAGAAGCTGTCAAGGTTGGCAGCCATACCGAAGAGGTGAAGGTGATGCCCAGCATGGCGATTAAGGCAAAGATCGGATAGCTGAATTTGAGCCGAATGCCATACACCAGCATACACGGCACAAGCAGCGCCAGAATTCCCAGCTTGTAAAGGGATAGAATCTCTACGCCAAATACGCTTCCGGAATACAAAACATCAACGGACACCGCTGTGCTCAGCAGCACCACATAGCTGATCCGTTCCGGATGCCGGAGAGAAACCACCAGAAGAAGCAGCAGACATACCGCGGCAAGACTGATGACCGGCTGATATGTAGCCGCAATCCCTACAAGCAGTGCGGCGGCAAGAAAAATAAAACCGTACTGCAGGGTGTTTATTCTTGCCAACCATGGATCATTACTCATCTTCCAACACCTCTCACCCTGCAGCAGATTGACTTTTATGGTTGCGTATCGTGTCCATGGTTCCACGGATGCTTTCCAGCCTGCAGCGGATCAGCATTTTGCTGCCCACAGAGCGTGCATTCAGGGAGCTGACCGCAATGTACAGCAGCTTGGCTGCCACCTTGCCCAGCAGCTTGGCTTTTTCTTTCAGGCTGGTGCATTGGACCGCGTTGGACATTCCCTGGCAGTAATAGCGGTTCATGATCCATTCCTTGCTCAAGCGGGCGGCAGGTACGAAGTGGTCAACCGCCATATCCGGATGGTACTTGACCAGACCGCCTTTTGCGCGGATTTGCTCGAACACCCAGGACTCCTCTCCTGACAGAAGAAGATTTCCCTTTCTTCCCAGATGAAGCGGGAACAGATTGCCTTCCAGGGCCTGCCTGCGCATGGCCATATTGGCGCCAAACGGATTCAGGCTGCGCGGATATTCTCTCTCCTCTGTGCCAAGATTGACAATCGTGTATGGCAGCTCAAGCGGACCTGTCAGCCATGCGGGACGTTCGGATTCAAAGATCGGAGCAATGGGCCCGCCCATAGCGCTCATGTCCGGATTCCGTTCGAAGGCGGAAATCATCGTGCGAATCCAGGAAACCGCCGGAATGGCATCATCGTCCAGAAAGGCGATAATATCGGCAGCCGCCAGCCCGATTCCCGCATTGCGTGCCGCCGAAAGCCCCTGCTCGGCTTCATAATAATAGACCGCATTAACGAATTCTCCGTGTGCAGCAATAAAGCGCTGAACCACCTCTGCCGTATGATCCGAAGAACGGTTGTCAATCACGATAATTTCAGCCCGGTCCAGCTCATGCAGACTCAACAGAGAAACGAGCGTTTTGTCCAGCAGATCGGCACGGTTATAGGTGCAAATAATGACCGACAGCTCTGGCCGGGGAAAGTTGGGCTTCTCCATCAGTATGCATCCCTTGAGAAAAGCATCATGAAGGCCGTTTTCACGATAATTTTAAGATCAAGCCAGATGCTGCGGGCCTGAATATACTTCAAATCCATCTGCACCATTTCCGCAAAGCCGACGCTGTTACGGCCGCTTACCTGCCAGTATCCTGTGCAGCCGGGAGTGACCAGCAGCCTCTGTTTATCGTAATCCGAGTACTGCTCCACTTCGCTTGGCAGCGGAGGACGCGGACCGACCAGACTCATGTCGCCGATCAGCACGTTCCAGAGCTGGGGAATTTCATCAATGCTCGTTTTGCGCAGAAATTTGCCCATTTTGGTGATGCGGGGATCGTTTTTCATCTTGAACATCGCTCCGCTGACCTCGTTTAATGCCATCAGATCCTTCTTCAATTCCTCCGCATTGGAAATCATGGAGCGAAATTTGTACATATAAAACGGCTTTTCATTTTTTCCAACCCTGATTTGCTTGAAGAACACCGTGCCTTTGGGGTCCTCCAGCTTGATCAGAATCGCTACCACCACAAACAGCGGCAGCAATACGATCAGTCCGATCGCACTCAGAACCATATCCAGCAAACGCTTGGCAACCAGATAGGACGTCTTGTCCTGCATTTGTTTCGTTCCATATGGCATGTAAAACGTCGTACCCGGCATGACAGCCTCATAGTCGTCCGGCAGATTTTCCATGCTCATGCTTTAAAGCCCTCCTCTCAACCGACTGTTGTTGGATGTTCAGCTTTAGCCAGCCACTCCGACATCGCTTCCAGCACCGGCTCGCGCAGGTCGCCGTTTTTCAGTGCATATTCAAGTGTAGTCAGCACAAAGCCCAGGCGTTCGCCCACATCATAACGGACACCTTCAAAGTCATAAGCATACACGCGCTCGCTTTGATTCAGCCTTTGAATGGCATCGGTCAGCTGAATTTCACCACCTGCTCCTTTTTCTTGCAAATCCAGATATTTAAAGATTTTTGGTGAAAATACATATCGTCCCATAATGGCCAGATTTGACGGCGCTGTTCCTTTTGGCGGCTTCTCCACAAAATTGTTCACCCGATACAGTCGGCCGTCCTGAAGGTCCGGCTCGATGATCCCGTAACGATGTGTCACTTCATCCGGCACACGTTGTACGCCGATGATCGAGTTTTGCGTATCTTCATATTGTTCAATCAGCTGGCGCAGGCATGGAGTCTGCCCTGTGACAATGTCATCTCCCAGCAACACGCCAAACGGCTCATCCCCGATAAAGCGTCTTGCACACCACACGGCATGTCCGAGACCCTTCGGTTCCTTTTGACGGATATAGTGGATATCCACTTTGGAGGAACGCTGCACTTCCTGCAAAATTTCAAGCTTGCCATCCTCCAGCAGTCTGGATTCCAGTTCGAATGCGTTGTCGAAGTGATCCTCGATGGCACGTTTGCCCTTTCCTGTTACGATGATGATATCTTCAATTCCGGATTCAATTGCTTCTTCCACGATGTATTGAATGGTCGGCTTGTTGATGATCGGAAGCATCTCTTTAGGCATGGCCTTGGTCGCAGGCAGAAAGCGCGTTCCGAGACCTGCAGCTGGTATGATCGCCTTTTTCACTTTTTTCATCGCACTCGTCCTCCTAACGTTTTTGTATAGTTCATTTCACCTGGTTCATGACGATACCCAGTAGTGTAGCTCCAGCCTGTTCCATTTGCTGTTTTGTCTTGCGCAGGTGTTCCCGTTTGGTTCTGGCATGCTTTGCTACCAAAATGACACCGTCCGTCCGTGCGGCAAGCAGACGGGCATCCGTATAGTCCAAAGCCGAAGGGCTGTCGAGCAGGATGAGATCGTACTCGCTCTTCAGTTCATCCAGCAGCGCCGTCATCCGCTCACTGCCTAGCAAGTCAGGAGCATTGTACAGGTTCTCGCCGCCTGGTACGACATACAGTTCCTGTCCGCCTTTGCGCAAAATTTCTTTGGAGGTCGCTCCTCCACGCAAATAGGCCGATAGACCGTTGGTATTCTCCATCCCGAATGCTTCATGAAGCGAGGATTGACGCAGATTACCATCGATCAGCACCACCTTGCGCCCTTCCTGGGCAAAGGAAACTCCCAGATTGGCCAGCAAGGTCGTTTTCCCCTCCCCTTTATCCGGTGAGGTAAACAACAGAACGGTCCCTTGGTCTGTATGACGCAGGACCTGCTGGTGGATATAGGTACGAAGGGAACGGAAAGACTCCGAGATATAGGAAGCCGGGTTGCTCTCGGCAATTAACGTGTCATTCAACTGCAGCATAGCTTCGTTCCCCCACTCGTTCTTTTGAATTTCCTACGGTGCCGCCCAGGTCTTTCTTCCGTATCAGCGGAATGCTTCCGATCACCGGGAGACCCAGATCGACCTCAGCTTCTTTCTCACTGCGCAATGTGCCGTTAATGCTCTCCAGGAAAATAATCGTTCCCAAAGCGACCATCAAGGACACCAGGAAACTGATCGCAATATTCATGACCGGACTGCCGTTAATCGGCTCCGGCTGATTGACTGTGTCCGCCAGATTCAAAATTTTCACGTTATTCATATTCATCAATTCAGGAACGGAACGGACGAACGTCTGGGATATGGAATTTACCATAGCGGCAACCGTCTGATAATTTTCCCCTTCGATGGTCAGCCCGATGACCTGGCTTTTGTCAGAGGACTGGATCTTCAGCTTTTCAGCCAGTTGCGCTGCATTCAAACCGAATTCCGGATGATCCGCCACGACTTTTCCCATAATCGCAGGAGATGTGATAATTTGCTTATAGCTCTCCACCAGATTAAGGCTTGTGTTGACTTCATTCAGAACGTTGCTGCCTTCTGCTCCGGTAAAATTATTAATAAGCATTTGACTGGAAGCAGAGTACATCGGTTTCACAAAATTTTCACTGACATAAAAAGTCGTGGCACATGCAATCAACACGAATGCCGCGATAAGCCACAGCCTTTTCCTGATTAATACTAGATAGTCCAATATCGTCTTCTCCACAGAAATCCTCCCTTCCGCCTTTTTTTGCTTCTTATTAAAAATTATATTTTCATTTTATCAACGGCACCTGTAACGCACATGGACCATTACGGCACTTTGATCGGAACGAAGGTGGTGATTTGTTTGCCACTTTTGTTTATGGTTTGGTATACTTTTAGACCATCTTCTTTAGAAAATAAAAAAAACACGGAATTTCTTCCGTGTTTTTACTTTCATTCAAAATTTTATTGAATTATTAATAACATTCCGCGAATAATTATCAAATAGTGGTTATCGGTTCATATTTCACAAGACCAATGGCATTGGCATACAGCGCAGCCTGTGTCCGATCCGCCAAGCGCAGTTTGGCCAGAATCTGGCTGACATGCTTCTTCACCGTAAATTCACTGATAAATAACTTGGCAGCAATCTCACGGTTGCAAGCACCCTGTCCCAGCTCAATGAGAACTTC
Organism: Paenibacillus enshidis; assembly: GCF_042136365.1. NCBI lineage: Bacteria > Bacillati > Bacillota > Bacilli > Caryophanales > Paenibacillaceae > Paenibacillus > Paenibacillus enshidis. Next base: position 190,401 of record NZ_JBHHMI010000006.1, read on the forward strand.
TCTTTCTTTGGGTGTCAATTCATCGGTAAGCGACCCGGCTTCCTCGCGCAGCTTGTTCTCCAGGATGGTCGGATCATAATATTTGCGTCCCTTGCCCACAAGCTGAATGGCATACAGCAGTTCTTCCGGAAGCGCCTCTTTCAGCACATATCCGTCTACGCCTGCTTCCTCCGCTTTCAGAAAATCTTCACGGCTTGCAGAGGAAGTCAGCAAAATAAACTTGCTATTGAAGCCCATACGGCGTGCAGCTTTGATGATATCCAGGCCGGATTCATCCGCCAGCTTCAGATCCAACAGAACCAAGTCCGGTTGTGTTTCTTCGAGGACCAGCATCGCTTCCCGCTGATTTTTGGCCTCTCCTGCAAATTGTACATTCTGCTGCATCGATATTACCGCAGCAAGTCCTTTTCTTACTAAAGGATGATCATCTACAATGACAATTTTCACCACACGACCTCCTGTTCCTAGTGGAATGATTCAGTTCACTGCATTCGTTCGGCTGCCTGGACGGGAATCCTGATTACAATCTCGGTTCCTTTCCCGACTGCGCTGGAGACACTAAACTCACCTCCCAAAGAGTGTGCAAGATATTCCATGTTTTTCATGCCAAGTCCACCCTCCGCTCCAATCTCCTCCCCTCCTGCGGCAAGCTTTTCAGTCCTGAAGCCGGTGCCGTCGTCCATGATGGTCAGCTCAATCTGCTGCAGGGTCAGTGCAAGATAAACCTGAATCTGTTTGGCCTGGCCGTGGCGGATCGCATTGCCGACAGATTCCGATATCATGCGAAACAGTGCTTTCTGATATGGATAAGGCAGTGTATATTGGTCTCCCGTGTTATGCAGCTCAATCTGCACGTTATTAAGCCTGGATAACATATGTAAATGGCTTTTTACCGTTGCCATCCAGGTCGGTCCGCCACTCTTCTTGGAGCTAAGGCTATGAATGGCAAGCTTTAGTTCCCGCACCGCCTGATTCGCCGACTCCTGAATCAGTTCAATCTGCTCATCCACCTGGGCTTTGCCCAGGTGATGCCACGTTTGCCGCAGCGAGTGGGAAGCATAAACAATTCCGAACAGGCTCTGTGACACATTATCATGCATTTCATTGGCAATCCGGTTCTGCTCATTCGTCACCAGCAGCTGGTTTTCGACCCGTTCAAGCTCATAACGTTCGAGGAAAATCGCACTCAACTCCGCAAGAAATATGAGCTGCTGCACGAGCCAGCGCCTTCTCTCCATCCCTTGCTCGGGGTCGAGCTTCACACCGATCGCCGCTACGAACCGTGTCGTCATCGGCACGGTTATCATCAAAAAATCGCCCCATTCCGGAAAGCTTCTGAAAAAGGGGTCCCGCTCAAACCGGAATTGCTCACGATGAACAGCCAGCTTTTGGAACAGCTGCCGTTCTTCCTCTGCTGTCCAGCCCGTCTGGCTGCTCTCCGGGGCGTCTTCGATTTCCCTGTTATCCAACCAGAAGAACGCCTTGCTCTGCTTGGTGAGCTTCACCGCATAGTCCGAGATCACCTGCCCCATGTTCACGGCTTTATTATGACTTGCCGTCTCCATGATGTGATACAGCGATTTGATGTGGTCCATCGTTTCATTCGTGCGCTCGTTCGCCTTCATAAGCTCCCTCTTCATGGTGCCGATCACCTGCATGGCCATAGTGGTCAAAGCAAGTACCAGAATCATATTCGTATTCTGCAGCAGCACTTCGAGAAAGCTGAACCGGTTCACATTGAAGAAGACATAACAAAGCGTTAGCTGGACGCCGATATAAGATACAAGCAATGACCAGCAATACAGGGCGTCCAAATATACACCGGCTGCAAGGATCGGATTCATGACGTACCATTTGTACGGGCTTTCCGTCCCACCAGTAAGGAACTGCAAAACTACAATCCCCAAGGCTTCTACGGCAATGAATATTTTCAGCACCGCCCCATGCTTGCGATATCTACGGTAAATGTACGTAAACACCGTTACAAAAAAGAACAAGAAAAAAATCAATGCCAGCTTGTGACTGGGCGTGCCCGAGTCATTTAACGCATAAGCAAGTGATGTGAAGGCCCAGGATGCATACCGGTATAAAAAGATCATCCTGCCTTCCGCTGTGGTCCTCGCTTTCATCCTTTCACCCTGTTCTTTGATTAGTAGGGAAGATGAAACATCCGATGTGTTACAAAAATGATAACGAATAAAAAAAGAAATAACAAGTCGTCTTGATTCTAGTAAACGTTTACATCGAAAATATTTTGGTATATTTTATGTCAACTTTCATGTTTCAGTAAACTTTAAACGGGGTAATGTCGCAATTTGTTGCAGTTGTCAATAAGATTTTTTTCATTACTCCAAAAAAATAAACCTGCTGTCAGGAGACATAAAACTCGTCCTGCAGCAGGTTATTATTTTGTAATTATTTTTCCATTCCAAGGAAATCGCGCTGTCGAATCAGGTCAGTTCGTGCCTGTCCGTGCAAGCTCACGCATGTTGGCTTCAAACGCAGCAAGCAGAGCCTCATCGCCGGTCAACCCGGAAGCTTCCACCTTCTCGATCTGCTCCAGCATCCGTTTGTAATCTTTAGGGATGACACGGACAAAATGCTGAAGCGAAGCCTCCCAATCCTTCAGAATACGCTGTCCCGCCTCAGAGTCTGTATAAGCGACATGACGCTCGATCATACCGCGTAGGTCTGCAGCCTCAGCCGCATCTTCCACACGCTCAAGCAACACCATCTCAAGATTGCAGCGATGAAGGAATGAGCCCTCAGGATCATATACATAGGCAATACCACCCGACATGCCTGCCGCAAAGTTGCGCCCCGTTCCGCCGAGTACTACAACCCTGCCGCCGGTCATATATTCGCAGCCATGATCTCCTGCGCCTTCCACAACGACTCTTGCTCCGGAATTTCTTACCGCAAAACGCTCACCAGCTATACCGCTGATATACGCTTCACCGCTTGTTGCTCCGTAGAAGGCCGTATTTCCAATAATGATATTCTCGTCCGCCTTAAAGGTCGCCTTGGACGATTTCTTGACGATGATTTTACCGCCGGACAGACCTTTGCCGACATAGTCGTTCGAATCGCCCTCTACCGTAAGGGTAATACCTTTCGGGATGAACGCCCCGAGGCTTTGCCCCGCCGAACCGACAAAATGGAAGCGGATCGTGTCCTCAGGCAGACCGGCAGCACCATATCTACGTGTCACTTCACTGCCGAGTATGGTTCCAGCGGCACGGTTGACATTGGTGATCGGCAGTATTGCTTCGACTGGAGTTTTGGTCTCCAGAGCCGGAACAGCAAGCGGAAGCAGCTGCTGAAGGTCCAGTGTTTCCTCCAGACCGTGGTTCTGACGCTGCGTGCGGTAGCGTCCGCTTCCTTGCGGAAGCTCAGCCGTATGCAGGAGCAGGCTCAGGTCCACACCGCTCTTCTTCCAATGCTCGTTCGCAGCGGCTGCATCCAGGCAGTCCGTACGTCCAACCATCTCCTGGATGGTGCGGAAGCCGAGCTCAGCCATAATTTCACGTACATCCTCCGCCACAAACCGCATAAAGTTAACGACATGCGCCGGATCTCCCATGTAGTTTTTGCGCAGCTGCGGATTTTGGGTTGCCACGCCTACAGGACATGTATCCATTTGGCAGACACGCATCATGATGCATCCGAGCGCAACCAGCGGCGCTGTAGAGAAGCCGTACTCTTCCGCACCGAGCAGGGCAGCTACGGCCAGATCGCGGCCTGAAAGCATTTTGCCGTCCGTCTCAAGCACGACGCGGTCTCTCAGATTGTTCAGAATCAGCGTCTGATGCGCCTCGGCAAGACCTAGCTCCCATGGCATGCCCGCATGACGGATGGAGCCCTGCGGAGATGCGCCGGTACCGCCGTCATAACCGCTGATCAGAATGATATCCGCACGTCCTTTGGCGACACCGGCAGCGATGGTGCCTACGCCCACTTCGGAAACAAGCTTCACGTTGATGTCCGCACGCGGATTTGCATTTTTCAAGTCATAGATCAGTTCAGCCAGATCTTCGATAGAGTAGATGTCATGGTGCGGCGGCGGGGAAATGAGGCCTACGCCCGGCGTAGATCCGCGCACTTCCGCTACCCATGGATATACTTTGCGCCCCGGGAGCTGTCCGCCTTCGCCCGGCTTGGCTCCCTGCGCCATCTTGATCTGAATTTCGTCAGCATTCACCAAATAATTCGAAGTTACCCCGAAACGGCCGGAAGCCACCTGCTTGATGGAGCTGCGCCGGGAATCGCCGTTTGCATCCGGCACGAAACGGGCAGGATCCTCGCCGCCTTCGCCGGTATTGCTTTTACCGCCAATACGGTTCATGGCAATCGCCATGTCTTCATGAGCCTCCTTGCTGATGGAACCGAAGGACATGGCCCCTGTCTTGAAGCGGCGCATGATCGACTCCGCAGACTCCACTTCCTCAAGCGGCACGGGTTTGCCGTTTGGTCTGAGCTTCAGCAGGGAGCGAAGCGTAAGCTTCTGCTCATTTTCGCCCTGAACGAGCGCCGCATATTTCTTGTACAACTTGTAATCGCCCGTACGTACCGCCTGCTGCAGCAGATGGATGGTCTGGGGATTGAACATATGCTCTTCCCCGTCATTCCGCCACTGATACTCACCGCCGGAATCCAGCACTTTATCGTTGCCGTCCTTATCAGTGAAGGCGCGGTTATGGTGAGCCAGCGCTTCCGCCGCAACCTCTTCAAGTCCGATACCGCCAATACGGGACGGAGTCCATGTAAAGTATTTATCCACAAATTGCTGCTTCAGACCGACGGCCTCAAAAATTTGCGCACCCCGGTACGACTGAATGGTGGATATCCCCATCTTGGACAAAATTTTAACGACACCCTTGGTTGCCGCCTTAATGTAGTTTTTCACAGCCTTCTCGTGTGATAGCCCGCGCAGCATTCCCTGCTGAATCATGTCGTCCAGCGTCTCGAATGCCAGATACGGATTGACGGCGCTCACCCCGTATCCGAGCAGCAGCGCATAATGATGAATATCGCGCGGTTCGCCGGATTCAAGCAAAATGCTGACTTTCGTGCGCGTTCCGTTCTTGATCAGATGATGATGCAAACCGGCAACTGCCAGCAGCGCCGGAATGGCTGCATTCTCCGCATCCACGCCGCGGTCGGACAGAATCAGGATATTATGTCCTTTGGCAATGACACGATCAGCCGACACGAACAGCTCTTCCAGAGCTTTACGCAGCCCTTCCGCTCCTTCCTTGGCCGGGAAGAAAATCGGAATGGTCATCGATTTGAAGCCAGGCCGGTGGACATGGCGGATTTTAGCAAAATCTTCATTAGATAAAACCGGGGTCTCCAGACGGATCTGGCGGCAGCTCTCCGGCTCCGGATGCAGCAGATTTCGTTCCGGTCCGATCGTCGTGCCTGTTGACGTAACGATCTCCTCACGGATGGCATCAATCGGCGGATTGGTTACCTGCGCAAACATCTGTTTAAAATAGTTATAGAGACGCTGCGGCTTATCGGACAGTACAGCCAGCGGAGCGTCATAACCCATGGAGCCGATCGGCTCCGCACCTGTGGCAGCCATAGGCTCCAGCAGCTTGCGCAGCTCTTCGAACGTGTAGCCGAAGGAAAGCTGGAGCTGGTTCACGTTATCATGCTTCGGCTCCGGCAGCTCCGGCGCGTCAGGCAGCTCGTTCAGATCGATGAGATGCTCGTCAAGCCACTCCTGATAAGGCTGCTCGGCAGCGATTTGCGCCTTGACCTCCTCATCGGAAACAATGCGGCCTTCCTTCGTATCGACTAGCAGCATCCTACCTGGACGAAGCCGGTCCTTATACAGCACATTTTCCGGCGGGATATCGAGCACGCCCGCTTCGGAGGAGAGCACGATCAGGTCGTCCTTCGTTACATAATAACGTGCGGGACGAAGCCCGTTGCGGTCCAGAATGGCGCCAATCTGAAAGCCGTCCGTAAACGCCATCGCGGCCGGTCCGTCCCAGGGCTCCATTAATGTGCTGTGATATTCGTAAAATGCTCTCTTCGCAGGGTCCATGCCCTCGTGGTTGTTCCATGGCTCAGGAACCATCATCATGGCTACATGAGGCAGTGAACGGCCGCTCAGGTACAAAAATTCCAGCGTGTTATCAAACATGGCCGTATCCGAGCCGTCCGGGTTGATGACAGGCTTGATCTTCTCCGTGTCTGCACCAAACAGCTCGCTCCGGAACTGGGCCTGACGGGCATGCATCCAGTTCACGTTGCCACGCATCGTATTGATCTCGCCGTTATGGATCATGAAACGGTACGGATGCGCGCGCTCCCAGCTTGGAAACGTATTGGTGCTGAAACGGGAGTGGATCAGGGCGATGGCCGAGGTAAGCCGGCTATCCCGCAGATCCATATAGAACTGGCCGACCTGGGCCGTCGTCAGCATGCCTTTGTATACGACCTTCCGGCAGGAGAGACTTGAAATATAGAACGTGTCGCCATGCTCTTCATTCTCACTGTAGCGAATGGCAAGCTCAGCCCGTTTGCGGATGACAAACAGCTTCCGCTCGAAGGCGAGCTCATCCTCAAGATCAGCGCTGCTGCCGATGAATACCTGACGCACATGCGGCTTGGCGGCCTTGGCGGATTTGCCCAGCATGCTGTCATCTGTTGGCACTTCACGGAATCCCAGCAGCTGCTGGCCTTCCTCGGCGATAATGCTCTTCAGCACTTCTTCGTGACCCGCGCGCACGGAGGCATCTGTAGACATAAACAGCATGCCGACGCCATAACGTCCGGCTGCGGGAAGCGCAAAGCCGAGCTTCGCCGCTTCCTCCGCCAGGAATGCATGCGGGATCTGCAGCATGATGCCGGCCCCATCGCCGGAATTCGGTTCACTTCCCTGACCGCCGCGGTGCTCCATATTCTCAAGCATGGTAAGCGCCTGGCCTACAATCTCGTGCGAAGCCTTGCCCTTGATATGTGCGACAAAGCCCATCCCGCAGGCATCTTTTTCAAATTGCGGATCATAAAGCCCTTGTTTTGGAGGTAGTCCTGTCTGTCTCATGGAACGCAACCTTTCTGTAATGAACTCATAAAGCCGGGAATTGCCCGGTATGGGACCTGAAGACGGTGGCGACAAACTAACTATTCAGCAGGAGCTGAAAATGGGGGTACGACGAAACGCCGCCACTTGGACACCAAGGGCGCGGCGCCCGACAGATTGAATGCGGGCAAAGCGGCAGAGACTTCTTTAATAGACTGCCATTTCAATAAATATGCACTTCACGATTTTGATATAGATTAGTTCTATCATTTTAACACTGACCTAACGCGTTAGCAATTCAAAGTTTTTATGATTGTGATAATAAATTTTTGGAAGCAAAGCTTCACCGCAATGTCGCGGCATCTGAAGAAAGATATGTATAAATATACGAAAAAATGAAAAACTTCGATGCCCTTTTTCAGACTCATGAATTCCAAAAGTATTTCATATTTTATCAATAGTGAGCAGCCCGTTTTATTAGCCTTCAAATGATCCAATAAAGTAGGTGCTTTCATGTTATCCAAAAGATTCCTGATCTTGTCCGAGGGCTTCGGCACGGGCCATACCCGTGCCGGCGCTGCTCTCGCCGACGGCCTGCACCGATTATATCCGGGTGTCTGCACGCAGGTGATGGAGCTCGGTACGATGCTGAATCCTAAAATAGCTCCGGTCATCTTCTCCGCCTACCGCAAAACGGTATACAAACAGCCGAAGATGATCGGCATGCTGTACCGCAGACAGTATCACAAGCAACTGAACGAGCTGGCCCGCATCGTTTTGCATAAGCTTTTTTACACCCGAGCTCTAAGAGTGATCGGCGGCTGGGAGCCGGATGCGATTGTCTGCACCCACCCGTTCCCCAGCGCAGTTGTGGCCCGGCTGAAAAAGCTCGGCCTGGACATCCCTCTCTACACCCTTATTACGGACTATGATGTCCACGGAGCCTGGGTCAGCCAGGAGGTGAATCAGTACCTGGTTCCTTCACCTGAAGCCGGGAAAAAGCTCCGGGCCAGAGGTGTGGAGAGCAGCCGTATATCCGTCACTGGCATTCCCGTGCATCCCGATTTCTGGGATTGCGGCGACAAGTCTGCAGCCCGGGCGCGGTTTGGCTTCCGCGACATGCCTACAGCTCTTGTCATGGGCGGAGGCTGGGGCATTCCGCTTGAAGAGAGCATGATGAACGTGCTTGTCCGCATGGCGAATCAGCTTCAGGTCATTGTATGCACAGGCAGCAATGACAAGCTGCTTGCCAAGCTTGCAGCAGCCCCGGCATTCCGGCATCCGCATATTCACGTGCTTGGCTTTACCCGTGAAATCAGCACGCTGATGGATGCATCCGACTGCTGATTACGAAACCGGGCGGCATGACCTGCACGGAGGCAATGGCCAAAGGGCTCCCGATGCTGTTCGCGTCCTTGCTTCCCGGTCAGGAAGAAGAGAATTGCGGGTATTTTGAAAAAAATGGCTTCGCCAAAACGGTGACCGGTCCTGTCCAACTGATGCTAAGTCTGCGTCATGCAATACAGAATATTCATGAAAATAATAGCAATGCTCATTACATTATGCAGTCGCCCGCCATGGGCTTCAGATACGATCCGTTATGCTGTCCGGCAACCGTCTTCCGTTTGACGGCAGAATCAGCCGCTGTTCAGGACAGGCACGGACTTTTTTGGTCCGATACGAAGCAATGGTCTGCTCACTTATAAAACGTATGATTGCCTATCGTTTTGACTTTGGTGCGTGAGTGATGAACCGTAAGATCATCCGCTAAAGTCAGGGACAGAAAATAATAAGTATGATCCGGAACGGCTTTGTGCCCTTCAAGCGCTTCGTTGACTGCTTTCACAGCTTCAGCGTTCGGACGGACACGGTTAAGACGCCCGTTGGCTACCGGGCTGAATTGGGCTTTTTGATAGATGACTTCTCGTATGGTATCAGGGAAATTGGCTGACCGCAGCCGGTTTAAGACAACGTTGGCAACTGCCACTTTGCCTTCGTACGGTTCACCTTCTGCTTCCGCCATGACGATCTTTTGCAGCAGAAGCACTTCTCGCGCGGTGATGCTGTAACTCCATGTTGCCTTGGCCTGGTCCGCCTGGGTCAACATTGCTGTCCGCGTAAAGAAGAGTTTTTTAGGAGGGGATTGGATTTTAGCTTTGCTGACGGCTGTAGCCGCCGCTTGTTTTGCAGAAGAGCTGGCGTTCTTCTCAGCTTGTACTCCTTTTGCGTCCAGTACCGCCTTTTCCGCCTGCGCTTGCAGCAGAAGAGTGGGCATGACACCTTTCAAGCTGTGCATATCATTCATGGACGAGCCGTGGTCCACAATATGCTTGGGCCTAATCCTGTTTTGTCCCTGCTCCGTACCGGCAGCAGCCGTCCACTGCTGTGAACCGGATGTATTTGCAGTGTTTCCCGTTTTTGTATTCTGGCTTTCCACCATCAAACTGATCCCCAATATACATACCATAAGCACACTCATCAGAGGTGCGATCCAGCGATGCTCTTTTATGATTTCCATCTTGTTCCTCCCGTGATTCAGGCACATTTTTTTCAGTGATGTAACCTAAATCCACCTTTTGAATAATGCTGCACAATAGTATCACTAAGTTGACATCAATTTCAAGGGTAGGAATATGGAAACGGGAATGTTTGCAGAACCTCATACATCGGTTTTCGGCCAAATTTTGTTGCAAAAAGCACAAAATCCGTGGCGATCCACGATGCGTCGCTCCCAGCATTTTCAATGTTCGGGAGGGGCTGTACGGGTTCGGAGCCGATGTAGGATCTCGCAATGGTAATATGCGGGCTGTACGGCCTCTCTTCCGGCCTGAAACCAAGCGGCAGCATGTGATCTGCTACGGTTTTCTGCAGCAATCCGAGTTTTCCCCGCTCCCCCTCCACTCCTCTCCACAGCACCTTCGGAGAAGCCGGTCTCCCAAAGGTTCCTGCCCCGCCCAGACGAAGCTGAAAAGACCCGCTTTTTGCTGCCGCCTCCTTCAGCACCTCGATCACGGACGGTATGGTGTTTGTATCCACATCACCCATAAATTGAAGAGTAATATGATAATCGCGCGGATCGGTCCATGTACGGAAAAACAGCTGCCGCTTTATGTCATCCCGCCAAACTTTTACCTGCTCCTGAAGATGATGGGGGAGCCGGATGGCTGTAAACAGCCGCTCGCTTCCAGTGCTTTCTTTTCCTGATTTGGACATATTGTGCATTCTCCTTTAATCAAAAATCAATATGATTCATCATTCCACAAAGCTTGGTGATCCACACTTGTGAATCTGGTATCCTGATATAGATGAGTTTAAATAACATAAAATAATGCTCTTGGGAGGTAATGATTAATGGGCAAAATGGTTAGTCTGCAAGTCCTGTCGCCCGAACAGGAATCCCTGATCCGGGAAACGGCTCCAGGTTATGAGATTATCCAGGAAACGGGCAAAGAAATCGACCCCCAAGTCATCCGGCATGCTGAAATTTTGCTGGGCTGGCCCAAAGGCTATGAAGAATCCGCGCTTGATCCGGAAAGTCCCCTGCGCTGGGTTCAGACCAGATCAGCAGGCGTAGATATGCTGCCGCTGGAACAGCTGGAAGAAAAAAATATTATGTTAACGAATGCCAGCGGTGTTCACGCCATCCCGATTACGGAAATGATCTTCGGATTTCTGCTCTCCCACACTCGCTATATGCATACCGCCGGGAAGCAGCAGCTTCAACAGGTCTGGAAAAAAACTGAACTCAACACGCTTGGGGAACTGCACGGAAAAACGATGCTGATTGCCGGTGTCGGCGAAATCGGTTCCGAAACCGCCCGCATTGCCAAAGCCTTCGGCCTCAAGGTCACGGGAGTGCGCCGCTCCGGCAGGGACGTCCCCCATGTCGATCAGATGTATACAATCGACGGGCTTCAGGAAGCCGTGGCGGGTGCAGATATTGTCGTGAACATTCTGCCGCTGACGGACGAGACACTGCATATTTTTGATGAAAAGGTGTTCGCCGCTTTCAAGCCAGGCATGTTTTTTGTGAACGTCGGACGAGGCCCAACGGTCAAAACCGGCGCCTTGATACAGGCTTTGCAGAATGGACAGATCCGTTTCGCAGGCCTTGATGTCTTTGAAGAAGAACCTCTCCCTGCCGGTCATCCCCTATGGACAATGGACAACGTGCTGATTACTCCGCATATTGCAGGAGATACGGAACGTTATGATGAGCGCGTTTTTGATATTTTCCTGGAAAATCTGAAGGCTTACACAGCCGGACGCGAGCTTCCCCGCAATTGGGTAGATTATAAGGTAAGATATTAAAAAAAAGAGCCGCCCCGCTGCAGAAAACCCTGCTTTTACGGGGTGGCTCCCTCTTCATATGAAGTTTTCTATTCTATTTGCAAATGTAGATCTCTCTTACCATACCGCCGCGCTCGCCTTTATATAACCTGCATTCCGCTTCAATCTGCCAGCCTGTGGCCAGCAGCGCATCACGGATCGGTTCAATGCTTACGACGACAGCTGCGTCAGCAAGCCTTCTAAGGCTCGTCAGCATCCGGTCCCGCTCCGGCTGTGACAAAACCGAACAAAGATTATAGGGCATATCCAGGATGGCGGCATCGTAGCGCTCTTCCAGCAGATTCATATCGCCAAGCGTGACCAGTTCTTCCGACAAGCCATAGTGGCGCAGATTCACCCGTGCTCCCTGGACAGCCAGCGGATTCATGTCATTGCCGTGAATGTGGATTCCGTTCATCTGCCCTTCGATCACCACATTGCCCATGCCGCAACAGGGGTCGATCAGCTTCCTGCCCTCAGGATAAGGAGCAGCCAGATTCACAAGCGCCTTAGCCGCCAGCACGGGAAGACCTGTGGAATAATTTTGCGGCTTATGCCTGCGCTGCAGCCAGGAACGACCGCTGTACACACATCGGCCCAGCAGCCATTGCCCTTGCAAGCGGATGATGCCGAAGACCAGGTCGGGTTCTTTCATTTTAGCTCGTCCCCGGATGCGCCAACCGATTTCCCGTTCGATCTCTCTCTGTCTTGTATAATCCTCCGCGCCGTCCCCTTCTTTGATAAACGCTGCTTTAAAGGTGGTTCCTTCATCTACGATCAATTCCGAAGCGAACGCTGCCAGTTCGTCCAGTTCTGTCGCCGCCCCAAGCACATCCAGCCTAAGGCGGATAAACGGACTAACGTCCGGATCCATCAGACGGCTGGCCGCAACAAGTGTGGATGTAACGGGCCGGGTATCGAATAACCGCAGCATTTCCAGCTCACACAGCTCTCTTTCGGTCTCATGGCATGCATACACGTATATGTGCCGAAATTCCTTGATGCTTCCGCTGTTCATGATGTCTTCCGAATCTCGAATTGGGATACCGACTCCAGCAAAATATCAGACAGCTCCTTCAATGAGTGGATGCCCTCCGTAACTGTTTCAATATTGGACACCTGCTGCTGTACGGACGCTGATGTCTGTTCAGCCCCAGCGGCAGCCTGCTGGGAAACGGCGGAAATATTTTGACTCTGCTCGTTCATCTGCTCGCTTGCCTCCTGCATGCTCTGCAGATTGGACGAGACCTCCGCGATGACTTCTACCATGGAAGCCACCGATTGATTAATATCCGTAAATGCTTGGCCGGTAATGCTCATCTGCTTGTCGCCCTCCTTTGTCTGCAGCACTCCAGCCTGCAGCAATTCTACAACTGCACGCGAATCGTTCTGTATATCTGTAGTAATGCCCGTGATTTGAGACACCGCTTGCCGGACCGCATCAGACAGGCTGCTTACCTCTCTGGCTACGACCGCAAAGCCGCGCCCGCTTTCCCCGGCCCTTGCCGCTTCAATCGCGGCATTAAGCGACAGCAAATGGGTCTGCTGAGCGATCTCGCGGATAGTCTGTACTAAACGATCAATGTCCCGGTTTTTGCGGTCAAGCTCCATAACCTTGTCCATAGAATCGGACACCAGGCGGGAGATCACCGACATTTGGCTGATGGACTGATCCATCGCAGATTCGCCGATACCGCCTTTGTGAAGCACAAGCTCCGAATTGCGCTGCAGTTCCTCCCCATGCCGCGCATGCTGCGCAATCCGCTCATTCAAATGCTCTACTGAAGCCGCGGAATCAGCCGCCGTCAGAGCCTGGTCCTCAGCCCCCTTGGCCAGCTCCGCCGCCGTAATAGCAATTTGCTCACTGCCCGCCTTGACTTCAACAGCGGAAGCTGCCAGCTCGGCGGTGCGTTGATTCATCGCCCCTGAAATATCATGGATGCTTTGCACCATGGCCGTAAAGTTGCGCTTCATCAGATTCACTGAATCGGCAAGCTCTCCGATTTCGTCCTTATGGACGGCAATTATATTGTCGCCGGTCAGATCTCCTTTGGCGATGACTTTAACATTGGAAGTGAATGTCCGTAACGGGGCAATCACACGTCTTGTAATTTGCCGGTTCGCCGTAAAAGCCAGGACAACAGCCAAAACAAGACAAATTCCGGTGATCACCTGCGCCCAGACAAAGCTGCTGCGCGTCTCGTTTTCTGCCGCCGCAGCCTTCTCCTGATTAAATGAAACGAGAAAATCGAGATCTCCCTCCATGGCGGTAAAAGCGTTCGTGCCTTTGGATGCAACCTCCGCCGCCAGCTCGCTCTGCTCATCATTGCTTAGGTTGATCGCTTGCATGTTCAGCTTCAGGTAATTATCCCATTTTTCATGAAGCGCCTGCAAATGCTCGGCCTCTCCGGGCGTCAGCAACCGCGCTTCCAGCCTCTTGAAGGTCTGTGCCGCCATCCGCACCATTTCATTGCGCTCTTCTTCAAGCAGGCCCTTTTCACCAGGGTCGCCTGTGGAGAAATGGCGAAAGCTCAATGTTAATACATGCTCGGTAGCATATCGTATGCTGTTGATATCCTCCAGTACGGGCATGACATTGGTTATAATGTTAGACGAATTTTGCTGCATTTTATTCATTTGCTGCAGGGACACGACACCAAAGATCAGCAGATAGACAATCAGGCCGGCAAAAATAAGAGCTGTAAATTTACCAACACTCTTGTTGACCCCAAACCATGTTTCAAACCGCAGCCATTGGCCCGGTTCGGGACCCAGTCGGCTTTTCCCTTCCTGCTTCTTTTTAAGCTCTCCCCATTTGCCCAAAAGTTTACGATTTTTCATCTTTTCAGACATCTCCCTTCATCCTACCCTCTTCTGTCCCATAGAACGGATCGGCTTCACAATTACGTGTATATCTGTTTTTTCGGAAGTCAGGGAGTCTATTTTTAGTTCTTTAGTCTTAAAAAAGATGAATTTTCGTTATTTTTACGAAAATTTAACGATTATACATGAAAATTTACTTTCTTTCACGAAAATTTCAATCAATCCTCACAATCCGCTATTTCTGCCACAAGCAAAAAATCATCGGCTCCAGCGGTTCACACGAAAAAAAGCAGCCCCTCAGTCAGGACTGCTGCTTTCTCTTCAATATAATGTACCGATTAACCCGCTTCAATCCGGACCCTTAATCCAGATCGTAAATGGACCCGACCTTCAATCCGTATAATTCATTGTAAACTTTCTCCGCAAACGCATCCGTCATGCCGGCAATATAATCGATGATCATATGCTCCCATGTCCACATGGGCTTCGGCTTAGCCTGATCACGTTCAAAACGAAGCAGCCAATCGCTCGGAATGATCGATTTCGAAGTCTCCGGATCTACAAAAGCCTGCCATAACCGTTTCAGCATCCATTCGCTGCGCTTTTGCAGCCGCTGCACCCTCAGATCGCGGATCATCGTCACCCAGGCAAAGCTTTTGAGCACGCTCACCGTCCTGAGCATCTCCTCATCCTCGGCGCCTTCATTGACAAAGGTGACCTTCCTCCAGTCCCCGTCATCAATAATGCCCAAGCTGTTCACAAAAAGGCTGACCCAATACGCCTTGACCTCGCGCCTGGTGCGGGAATAATCGTTCTCGCAGAACGGCATCTTCGCATTCCATACCTTGAGAAATTCCTTGAGCACCCCTTCAACCTTGCTTGCAATCTGCCCGGAGGTCCAGCCCTGCCAGAACGGATCTTCCAGGGTTGTAATTTTTTCAGTTATAAGCTTATTCAATAAAGGATCATGCAAAAAGTGCTCATGCAGCTCAATTTTGCCCGCTTTGATGCCATCCTCAAGATCATGCGCAGAATAAGCAATATCGTCACACAGATCCATCAGCTGCGCCTCCAGCGTTTTTTTGCCGGCCGGAATCCCCCAATCCCTGCGGATCGCTTCGATATATTGCCATTCATGCAAATACATGCCCTTCTTGTTCACCGTTCCAGGATAAGGATATTTATTAATGCCCAGCAGCACCGCATCCGAAAGGTTCAGACCGTCAATATCCTCCCGTTTTTCCAGAAACATGATTAGCCGGAAATTGTGAGCATTGCCTTCAAAATGCTCATATTTGAGGCGTGTTGCCTTATGAATCTCCAGAGCTGGCTCCGACAAGGGGGGAAGCCCAAGTGCGTCGGCGGCCTCTCTTGCCCGTTGCTTGACCAGCTGCTCAAGGATGCCATCCAGCACCTCCTCGCCTTTGTGGCCGAAAGGAGGATGCCCGAAATCATGAGCGATGGCTGCACACTCCACAACCTCTGAATCAATGACTAGCCCGGGATTATCCGCCTGTTCGAAAGCCGCATCCGGATATGCCCGGATCAGACTGCGTGCCGCTTCGCGGGCAATCTGCGCCACCTCAAGCGAATGGGTGAGGCGGGTCCGGTAATAGTCCCCTGTGCCGGCACCGAAGACCTGGGATTTCCCCTGCAGCCTGCGGAAGGTCGGCGAATGGATCAAACGTGAGTAATCTCTTTCGTAAGCTGCCCGGGAGGCATCGGAACGAATCTGCTCCGGATGCTGGCGGTGTTCTCTTTTTGTCGTCCATGTCATGCAACTTCACTCCCTACATCGTTGGAGTGATTATACACATTTTTGGCCAGCCGGAAAAGTCGCTCGTCCATTCGTAGCTGAAGGCGAATTGCCGGCTCATTTCGGTTTCATGCGCGGATCCAGTACATCCCTTAATCCGTCCCCAAGCAGGTTGAAGCCCAATACCGTCAGCATGATGGACAGACCCGGAAAAAAGACGGTCCACGGTGCTGTCTGGATAAACTGCCTGGAATCAGACAGCATTTTGCCCCATTCCGGTTCCGGCGGCTGCGCCCCCATACCCAGAAAGCCCAGCGCGGCCGCCTCAATGATGGCCGTACCGATTCCGAGCGTTCCCTGTACAATGATGGGCGTCAGGCTGTTGGGCAAAATGTGCCTGATCAGAATCCGTGAGTTCTTAACTCCGATCGCCCGCGCCGCCGTAATATACTCCTCTGTCTTCAGACTGAGCACCTTGGAGCGCACGAGGCGACCGTAGGTCGGCACGTTGACAATCGCAATCGCATACAGAGCATTCTCAAGCGAGGGACCTAAAATGGCGACGATGGCGATGGCCAGCAGGATACTGGGAAAGGCCAGCAGAATGTCGAACAAACGGGAGATGAGCATATCCCACCATTTTCCGTAAAACCCGGCTAGAATGCCAAGCGCCGTGCCCAAAATGATAGACCCTATGACAGATAAAAAGCCAACCCAGAGTGAAATGCGTGCTCCATATAATGTCCGTGTAAAAATATCCCGCCCCAGATCATCCGTACCGAACCAGTGCTCGGCAGACGGGGCCTGCAGGCGATCCGTCAGCACCTGCTCCTTGTAGTCATAAGTGGAAAGCAACGGCGCCAAGATCGCAATCAAAATGAAAATAATAATGATAGACAGGCCGACCACGGCGGTCTTGTTCCGCCGGAAGGCCTTCCAGGCGTCCCGCCACGGCCCTGATGCCCGTTCCGCAGCCGGAATGCTTGCCTTGTGTGTATTCATTGAAATTTGACTCATAATTTCCTCCTGCCTGTCATTGCCTCACCAGAGTGGCGGCCATTTTCAGAGTGAGTTAATGCCGGATGGACTAATAGTGCGTGTTCAAAAAGTCAGGTTTTCAGCACCGAGAAGGTTGGATGAAGCCAGGGACTGAGGAGCGGAGCGTACTTAGGGTACGTGAGCACCGGAAGGACCGGCTGAATTCAAGATTCGATGTCGAATCCACTCCCTGACTTACTTCGTGATCAAAAGATGACTTTTTGAACAACCTCTAATAACGTATACGGCGGTCGATCACGGCATACAACAGGTCGACAATAAGGTTGATGACGACGAACAAGAATGCAATGATCAGAATACCGCTCTGAATGACAGGATAATCCCGGGAGCTGATCGCATCATAAATATAGCGGCCCACACCCGGCCATGCGAAGATCGTCTCTGTCAGCACCGCACCGCCGAGCAAGGAGCCTGTCTGCAGGCCGATGACGGTGAGCACCGGGATAGCAGCATTTTTGAGCGCATGCTTATAAACTACCCGGAATGGGGCAAGCCCCTTGGCGCGGGCTGTCCGGATATACTCGGAATTCATCACTTCAAGCATGCTGGAGCGTGTCATTCTTGCAATGACGGCCATCGGGATCGTTCCCAGGGCGATGCTTGGCAAAATCAAATGCTTGACGACAGTCCAGATCTGGTTCCAGCGTCCGGCAATGATGGCGTCCACCACAGCCAAATGTGTTACCGCTTCGACAGGGTCACGCGAATTCATGCGTCCGATCGAAGGAAGCCAGTGCAGCTTGTTCGCGAAAATCCACTGCTCCATAAGACCAAGCCAGAAGATCGGCATTGAAACACCGACCAGCGCGATCACCATACTGGCATAATCAAACCAGGAATTTTGCTTCCAGGCACTGATGATGCCTGCATTAACACCGACGATCAGCGCAAACAGCATGCTGGCCAACGTCAACTCCAGAGTAGCCGCCAGATAAGGCAGCATTTCCCGGGCAATCGGCTCACGGGTCCGAATGGAATCTCCCAAATCTCCGCGTAACAGCTCCCCTAAATAGGCTCCATACTGCTGCAGCCACGGCTTATCCAGCCCGAGCTGCTCCCGCAGTGCCTGCTTGGACTGCTCTGTCGCTTTATCCCCCAGAATCGTGTCCGCAGGATCACCGGGAATGGCATGAATGATGGAAAATACGATTAACGTCATGCCAAGCAATACAGGAATAAGTACAGCTATTCTTTTAATAATGTAAGCGCTCAAATCGATTCACCGCCCGCTTGCTGTGGGTATGAACATGGCGGCGGCTGCCCCGTACGGCCAGCTTTCGACCGCGGAACACACCGCCGGATGTTCACTCATATTTGATATTTTTCATACTGCAAATGAATCCATACACTCAACCTTATTCAAAATAAATGCTTGCGTAAGGCTCAGTACCTGTTGGCGAAGGAGTATAGCCCTTCAGGTCCGCTCTGGCTGCCAGCAGAGGAGTGGTGTGCACCAGCGGAATCCAAGGAGCATCCTTCTTGATGATCTCCTGCGCCTGCTCATAGAGTGCCGCACGTTTATCCTGATCTGTTTCTTGCTGTGCTCCAACAAGCACCTTGTGCAACTCTTCATTTACATAGAAGCTGCGGTTGTTGCCCGGAATGGTATCTTTGTCGAGCAGCGTATAAATGAAGTTGTCAGGGTCTCCGTTATCACCGGTCCAGCCAAGCATATACATATCATCTTTCTCACCAGCCTTGAGGTCATCAAGGTAAGTTGCCCATTCAGGAGACTGGATGTTGACCTTAACACCGATTTTTTCAAAATCCGCCTGAATGGCCTCAGCGACCTTCTTGCCGTCAGGCATATAAGGACGGGAGACAGGCATCGCATAGAATGTCACTTCTTCAGGCAGGCCGTTCGGATAACCGGCTTCGGCTAGCAAGGATTTGGCTTTCTCCAGATCGTATTCATAATCCTGGATGCCGTCGTTGTAACCCCACAGCGTTGGCGGCATCGGGTTCTTCGCCGGAATTGCGCTGCCTCCGAAGAAGGCATCTACGAGCGCCTGTTTGTTCACCGCATGATTCAGCGCTTGTCTAACGAGCGGGTTATCAAACGGCTTTTTCTTCACGTTGAAGCCGATGTACGCCACATTGAAGGAAGGACGCTCGATCTTTTGCAGTTCAGGATTGCTTTCCAGCACGGCCAGATCGTCTGCGTTCAGGTCTTCCATAATATCGATTTCCTTGTTCTGCAGCGCGTTAAAGCGGGCAGTATTATCAGGGATGGAGCGGATGATGACTTTATCCAGCTTAGGCAATCCCTCTTGCCAGTAGTCGGGGTTCTTCTCCAGCGTGATGGAGTCATTGCGCTTCCATTCAACGAATTTGAATGGTCCAGTACCTACCGGCTCACTCTTGAAGTTCTCTTTCTTCTCTTCGATGGCCTTAGGACTGCCAATACTGAAGGAAGTCATGGCGATATTTTGCAGGAACGGCGCTTGCGGCGCATTCAGTGTAAATTGAACAGTCAGATCGTCAACTGCCTTAACTTCCTTGATGACTCTGTTGTCGGGAGAACCGAACATGGAATCGTAATAATCAAAGGAGTCCCCTTCAAACTTGTATGGGCTGTTCGGATCAGACCAACGATTGAAGTTGAACACAACGGCATCGGCATTAAAGTCTGTACCATCATGGAATTTCACGCCAGCTTTTAATTTAAAAGTATAGACGAGGCCATCTGCGGAAACTTCATAGCTTTCAGCCAGTGAAGGCTTGACCGTTGTTGAACCTTCTTCATAAACAAGCAGCGTATCGAATATCTGCTTCGCGACCTTCGAGGATTCGCCGTCTGTCGTGATCGACGGATCTAATGCCACCGAGTCGCCACCGCGGCCGAAGATCAGCGTATTATTTTGGGACGCATCCCCTTGATCCGCTGGTGGTTCAGCAGCCGGATCAGCGCTTTCACCAGATCCTCCTCCGCAGCCAGCCAAAGCAATCACAGCTGCCAGCATCATAACAAACATGCTGTACCATCTTTTTTTACTCATTCTGAAACCCCTCTCGATTTGTGTTTATGTTGTAAATGTGTTGTTACCGGAGTAAATAAAAAATCACTTTTTGGTAATTAAATACATAAAATATCTGGTAAAAAAAGTATAACACTAGTGTTAAAACAGAAAATAGAGTTTAATAATTTCATTGGCAAAAATCGATAAAATTCGCAAAGAAGAAAAAAACATTTGATGTTATCTAATGTTATAATTAATAACATTCACTCGTCATGTGGTATGTACATAGAGGTTATTTATGGTTACTTTACAACAGGAAGACGTTTTTAACAAGCATTTTTTACAATATTACGGCATTTGATTTTTCTATATGTAAAATATTATTACAAGTAAAAAGATGGAATATCATTCGTTCTATGAACCCGCTAATTAGATAACGGTCAATAAAATCACAAATTGCAGGAATACGGGGCATTCAAGCACGCGATACTCAAGAATTCTTCTTTGAACCTAAAAAGAACACAGATTTGAACCAAAAAAGAGCACCGACCCTATAAGGCCAGTGCTCTCTACTGCTGCTGTTGATTGTCTATTATTTTTTATTGAACAGACCCATGCGGTGCATCACCACAAGCAGGCGGTACATATCATAGCTTGTGGCGCCGTTCACATCCAGAAGCGGCTGCTGCGGGTTATAGGCCACCGCTGCCGCTACGGCTTCCTTCGCCCACTCGGGAACCGGCATGCTGTGCGATGCCTGCAGTGCCGCTACCTGCTGCTGCAGTGCCTGGAAGGCTGCTTTTTCTTCATTCGTCATTGGCTCTTCATCTCCTCCGCCTTTTGCAAATTCCTCACGCAGTTCTGCTTCCGTGCCGTTGTATACATTTAAATCCACAGCGCCCGCAATCCCGTCCACACGACCATGATCCGTATATTGCCAGATATCCCACTGCTTCCAGGCAGGCGTGTCATAGGGTGGTTTGGTACTATATCGCGCAATCCACAGCTTGTACGGGCTGAGTGAAGCGTCAAAATTGGAGGCAAATGAATTGCCTGAATAAATGATCGGCCGGCGGCCTGTTACATTTTCAAGCTCGGTCAGAAAAGCCATGGCGACACTGTTGATCGCTGATTTGCTGAGCCCGGCGGGATTATTTTCATAATCCATCACCGGCGGAAGCTCCAATGCGGCCGCACCGCCAACCCGTTCAAGCACCTCCGCAAAATGGCGCGCTTCCAGCCGGGCAGCGCTGGCACTTGCCGCGTCCAAAAAATGATACGCACCAATCAGCACCCCGGCCTCCTTCGCGCCCCGCACGTTGGCCTCAAATGTCGGGTCTACATAGCTTTGCCCCTGGCTCGCTTTGACGAAAGCAAAAGACTTACCATCCGCACGCACCTTCCGCCAGTTAATGCTGCCCTGATATCGTGAAACATCAATACCTTCGGCATTCGTAGAGCGACTATTCTGCATATGACACTCCCCCTTTGTTCATCCGCAGAATCTGAATTATTGGAGCTCTTATCTATCTCTTGCAAGGATGATTTTTGTCTTGCTCTATATTGTATGCTTGTCTTCTTTTCGTGTACGGGCCGTTATCCTGACTTCACGCAAAGGATTGAAAATTAGGCCTTTCCTTTTTTTATGAAGGCCTTGTTTCTTTGGAAGGAGCATTTTGCTTTGAAAAACTGGTTGTAGACCTGACAGTAATATGCTCCAAATTAACACTACCTGTTTAGGATTGAAATCCCCTTTCAAGCAGACAAAGAAACACGTTCCTTCAACGTGCACTTTCTTTATCTATACTATCTTCAATACTCCCGGTTTCGCTGTCGTACTTTTTTCCGAGCAGATTTACATCATATTCTTCAGTTTCGAATATATTACTTCCTTTTGGGATCTTGGGACTTTCACCGATAGACACAACAATGTTATCGTCATTCACCTGAAAAAAAATCACGTTTCTCCCCCCTTTTTATTAATTATAGGTAACAACTTCAAACGATACTGTGGTATTGGAAGTCGTCCAACCTCTTGTGGCACTCACCGTTGTTGAGCTAATCAATTGTATTGCTATATCCCCTTCTCTTGCATCGTATCCATCGGAGTATGTCCCAAGAAAATTCAAAATAGTATTTGCCGTGTTAACAGCCGAAATCGTGACCAGTGTTGTACTTGAACCTTTGGGAATCGTCGCTGTATATCTTTGAATGGATTTCACCGCCCCCACCTCCACTTTAGTTTGTAAATTGTTAATAACTGTTTTAAGGCTCTCATATATGCCCGCAGTATTTTTGAAAAGGAAGTCCTGATTTTTCAATGCAACGGGAACCTGATTGTTTGAATAGAAGTCAATTCCTCCGTCACCAATCCAATGTAAACCTGTATCACTGTCCCCGATAGGCATTGTGATGTTTGAAATCCCGTTATATTTCACCATTAATTGATTGTTTACTGCTAGCGATCCGCTTATTGTACCTCCAGCTTTAGGAAGGGAAGAATCAGCGGTTGTCTTAGCTGAGTTTGCTGTTGATTGAGCCGTTGTAGCCGTTGAATTAGCTGTATTTGCCGTTGACTGCGCGTTTGAGGCTGCAGTGTTTGCAGTATTCGCCAAGTCATACGCAGCCTTCACCGCTTTGGGCGTTGCCGCTAAAATCTCGGACGTGCTGTTCGTAGCACTGCTTAGCTGCACAATTCCTTTCTGCGTAATGCTTCCTTCGGGAATATCCGGGTCCATATTAGCGATTTCGTCTTGCAAGATTCCTACTGCCTCGTCTAACTTATCCCAATTGTCATTCAGCATCGTTTGGATATTGAAAGTTTCATTACCATCAGTTAGGGGATCTTTTTTAAGCAATTTTAAACGTTCGGTATCACTTGCCATATGAAGTACCTCCTATAAGCTTGGATAAAAGGACCACGAAGTCCCTTTTGTATTTAGAACACGATTTATCTATGACATATTGAAAAGCGTCATCTATCATAGTCTTCCCAATCACTACATGATCTGGCCTTTGGAGCGAGCAGCAGTCTCTTGATTGTCCTGAGCATCCGAACCAGTCATGCGCTCCTTTGCTTTCAGAGCAGCTTCCGGGTCTACAAACATCGTCTGCAGCAGATCCCTGCTGTTATCCTGACTAGTCTCAGAACTCTGCTGCAGCACGCTTTCTTGAGATTTTTGTGCCTCACCGCTCACATTCTGCTGTACATTTTGCATTTCCTCAATCTCGTTCTGTTCTATCTTACTCTTGCCACCTTTGTTCACAGCTGACCTGGATTGGAATATGGCAACTGCGTTGCGCAAAATATCCGGCATCGGCACGCCCATTCTGCCTACATTTTCAATAATAGACAGCAGCTCATTCGCCAGATAAAAGAAAACGACCGCATCCCGGAAATAGTGTTCGTCTCCAAGGATACCGTCGATTAAATGAGCAATGGTTATAAGTAAAAATACAGTGACCTTCCGAAAAACGCCATAATATCCGGACCGACTCTTAAGCTCGCCATTGATCCAAGCCGCCGTCCAGCCGGTGAAAAAATCGATAATCACCATCCACCACAGCAATGTCAGCATCGTCGTCCAGCCGCCGAAAAGATAATCAACTACTCCTCCGGTAGACAGAGCCACAGGCATAAAAGCTGTATATTCACTCATAGCTTCTCCCTCCTTCTTGCTGCAAGTTTGTTGTGCATAGGGTTATACCGACTTTTTGCGAAAAACAGCATGGTACCACTTGCCCTTGATGGGGGCATATGGCTCCTCTCCTGCAGATCGCAGTTCGGGACGCTTGGCATATACCTCCGAGAGAACAGCATCCGCATCCCTTTGGTTCAGAGCATAGCTACTGATGATTCCACCCAGATTCTGCTCACCTTTGTCAAAACGGGTAATGCACGCCCATGCGCAAATACGCAGTTGTTCTTCAGTTAATGCTGACAAACACATTCGCCTCCTTTACTTTTGTTTTCCGGCCATTAGTTGGGCCAATGCCAATTCCAGATCCGCGATCCGCTGTTTAAGTTGGTCGGTTTCACTCGGCTCCTGCTGTGGCGCGGCAGTCAGCTTGGCAATCTCCTCGGGAGTTAGGCCCTCGATCCAGAAGGTGGAAAGTTCCTGTTGTCCTGTTTCGGACGCAGATTTAGATTCTTCAAGCTGCTTCTGATAGGCATCCCAGGCTTCCAGATCAAAGCGTGGATAATATAGTCTCTCAGGGACGGGGATACCAACAGTGTATCCGGCAATCCTCCGCATCGTTTGAGTTTGATCCAGATCCGATAAGAGAGCATCGGAATAAAAAGAGACGACACCACTGAAAGCATCGTCCACGACTACATCCTCAATGTAGAGGCCTTTTATATCGACTTTCGGTACAGCTTTCATAAATTGCAGCCTCCTTTTTATTGCTCTACCAAAAACGGCGGCAAGTGTAGAGACATCCAGTCAGATGGTGCAACTAACGAATGTGGACAAAAACTGTACACATCTCCATTATTTGCAACTTTGATTCTGGTAGTCATTTCGCCACCGCCGGTCGAAGAATAGTAAGGAGCAGAGAAAGTGAATGAATTTTTCGGTCTATATCCTACTGGGAGTCGCGCTATTAAAGAGGGATTACCGGCTGAAGCAGCCACTCCGTTGTTTATAAGACCCATTGTGTGCACATATCCCTCAGAATCCCTGCTAATATAAAACCCTGACACATAGTCATAGTATCCAGATACACCAGTAAATCCATTTAATAGCGTAAGCTTCATCAAAGCCGGGCTATCCTTCTCCGCTTTCTTATTTTCAACGGCAGCCAAGCGGATTTCCTGCTGTGTAACGCTATTCACCAAGTTGTTTAGCAATGATTTTTCATTTCCGGCATAGATCCCGGTCATCGGCTGGATCGGAAACGTTGCCTGCATTAGATACGTCACGCTGTAGGCTGCGGAAGGATCATAGTATTGCGGGTAAATAGCTATGGCAGGCCCATTATCACCCGAAAACGTTGCCCATCCTCTGTACAGGCGTCTACCGTTTGCATATAACGTTAAATAGGACTTTACGGCGTGTTTTAAAGCATTTGCTGCCGTTTTACCTGTGTTTATGTCATAGTTTGAATATAACTGCGGCTTCGCACCTTCCCGCAGCACAATACCCGTACCCACTTCCACCTGATTGCTGCCCTCGTTTAATGTTAGTTGACCTTCGGAAACAATCGACTCGACTGTAGGTGTAACCAACTGATAGACAAGCTCATAAGGCGTCCACACAGGGGCTTGTGTGGTTGGTAGTGTCGCTGTAGGCCCTGCGTATGTGCGAGACACGCCATCTGTCCGGTAGCACCAAGCCCTCGAACCTGTCCCATTATACGTATTGCCTGCTGGGTTATTAGGACTGGCTGCACCACCAGCTAATGATCCGTCATACATCACCCAACCCAAGAAATACGCCTTAATCTCGTCGGCTGATGGTGCATACGCATCGCCCCACCCGCTGTCAGTGTTTGCTACGGATATATGCAAAAGTGTGCGATCACCATAGTCAATACCCGATCTATCAGGCCCCGCCATATTTTGGTCTGTTTGTAGAATGGAACCCGTGAACTTAGTTACGAGCTCAGAATTTATTACTCCCGCCGCTGGCAACCTGATAACTATTTGTTTCCTTCCTGTTGTAGAAGCCGCAGTTACAAACGTAATATTGTTGTCAATTTTGAATTGGTGCCATTTCTTTGCCTTGAAGTACTGACCGTTCTGCTCGAATACGGAATCGGCACTTGTCCCAGTCAATGGATCGGCGTACAGGTCTGTTTGCAGCGCCAACATAGCATCCTCACGCGGTACGAATGGAAGAGCTTTGTTGCCAATGTTAAGCATAGGATTTGAAATTATAAATGTACCTGCAGCTGTCGCGGTCACAAGCGTTTTTGCACGAACAGCGTTATTAGGTGCGATTACTGTTTGACCATTTTGGTTAGCGGGCGTATATCCTAATGGGATACCGGCAGCATCATGCCATTGAATATTAATATAAGCAATGTCTGGCACAGAAGACGTATAGGATAGTGTATATGTCTGCCCTCCCACTATATTTATAAATGAGTTCCACGGTTGTGTAGTGGCTGTTGTTGTAAGAACAGCCTCATATGGCGATATTACTGTCAAAGTTGACCCAGTAGTTGCCGCGACATGTTCATAAAATGGAGGAAAGAGATTTTCCCCGTGCCGAATCGCATATGGATTACGGACAGGCGTAACGCTGTCCACATATGGATATTTCAAGGCGATTTGATCGGCGGTCATATTTGAAAGTGCTGTGTATTCAGTGTCGCTGATTTCATAGACTCGGATTCCGTCAATGTAACCAACACTTCCAGCAGCACCCACAACCTCCCCTACAGCATATACTGTAGCAGCAGTTGTGACGCTGTAAGCTTTCCATACAGTTTTAAACTTCGCAGTATCGGTAGAATTTGTGTTCCCTTTTGTAGAGGTTAACCCATTCAAGTAAGCCCCTATTGAAATCCCTGAACCCAGCTTTACGTCTGCGGCAATAAAATAATAGCTGCCCGCCTTCACCGCAAACCCAGCAGAAGCACCGGAACCTCCCGGAGACGCTGTAGTTGTTATCTTTATCGCTTGATTGCCCTGTGTCTTATTTGTAGTATCCGCTGTCAATGTTGCCTGCCATGATGAAAACTTGCTTGGGTCCTCACAGTTCCCAGCGCGACCTATCAGGTTAACTAGCGTCCGGCCTTTAAGGCCGGTCAGGTTGAACGGCGCCGCCTTGACGGCATCCACAATCTGAACTCCCCCATTCAAAACAACTTCTTCCTCAGCTTTTGTATTCAAACGATCCTCAAGACCCGCGATGCTCGTCTTAGCTTCACCGGCAAACTTATCGATCTTCTCCCAGTTATCGTTCATCATCGTTTTCACATTGAAATATTCGTGACCATCCAACGTCGGATCTTTCATTAACAAATCCAGTTGTGGCGTATTCTCGCTCAAGATTTTCACCTCTTTTCACATCAAAATTGTTGAGTACGTACTATCTTTCCATTCGTATTACTGGCCATTTCAAGCCCCTCCTGCAAACTTGGACAACAAGGTTTGTTCCATTTCAGTCAAAGTCATCACTTCATGAATATCACGAATAAGCAGATATCTAAACGTATATCCAATTGCCAAATGGGCAGGCTTAATCTCCTCCAAGGCTTCCTTCAGATCATTGAGATTGGGAGGAATACCTATCGTGTCAATAAAATGAATGGTAAAGGTATAATCGGCAGGCTGGACGCTTACATCCACCTGCCCACCGTCATACGCTTCAGCCATCTCTTTAATTAACTGGGCTGAAACTTTGCCGCTGCCGCGCATCTTGGAGATGATGACAGAACGACGCTGCTCAAAGGGCTTGTCTGGAATCGTATTGATTTGTAAATCCTTTTCGTAACGTTCCAGCCCCCAGGTTGCCGACTCCGGGTAATACTGATCCAAAAGCTCGCTGATTTGCTTTTCCAGCAACTCCAACTCGGCACCCTCACTATCGGTTAGCCGGCCCATTTCCACAAAATCATTATAGTAAGATGGCAGATATCCTTTTAAAATCTGGGATTTACTCATACCTTGTTCACCGTCACTATGCCAAGAACAGCTACCTCATCCTCGTTGATCTGTATATTCTTTCCTTCAAGATCACTGACCTTTAAATTCACATAATCGATAACTCTCGGAATATCCAGAACTACGTTAGCGATACGGGTATAGCGAACCAATGTATCATTGAATGCCAGGCTCTTCAGGTAATCACTGACACCCGTTTCAATTGCCTCCTTCACCGATTCTACGTTCGCCCCTTCCGCTAAAGTCACATCAACGGAAATGTTTATAGCAATTTCGTTTGCCCCCTCTACGGTTACAACCGGACCAATCGGAGCCACTCCTTCACCTTTACCATCCTGAGAAGGATCAATGTATTGCTGGACTTCCTGAATCACCGCATCCGCCGGTCTTCTCATGTTGTTATCCAACAAAGCGACTCTTACCGTTCCTGGTCCCTGCCAGAGCGGGAAAGCTCTGGCTTTGCCCACACCGGAAACCTCTCTTGCCCAAAGCTCATATTGATAGCGATTACCGCTTGTGATCGGCTTGGTAATTTTGTCCTGATACCTCTCATATAAAGACTCATCGTTTTCAATCTCTTCGCCCGGCAGAATCAATTCTGTCAGTTCTGCACGAACCAGGCCAGTAATATAATCTAAAGGCAAAAGCTGGCCGAAAAAAGAATTGCCGATACTTCCTGCCGTTTCACACTCAAGGATAAAATTCCCTTTTTGGATTTTCTCAATGACCTTATAATTGAGATCACTTAGTGAATAACGGCCGCCAATCGGAACATCAAGCGGTTGATTGGCTTTATCCCAAAATAATCCTGATAATCGGGCCTTTGTAGCCTGTTTCCGTTGAATTCCTGACCAGGCGATACTGCGATCCAAATAATCTCCTGAAGCCGAGTCGGGAAACCTCAAATTAGCGTTTATATCCAATTCGACATACATCTGGGCCAATTCTACAGCAGCAGGAGCCATCGCATCATAAATAATGCTCCCTTCCCTCTTGTCGATCGTGTCCGGTATACGGTCGAGCATCCGCTGCAATATTTGTTCAAACGTCTGTGACTCATACATTTGCAGATACCTCCTTGCTCATTGAAAAGTCGCCAAAGCTTGAAACTACGGTAAAGCGGGCAATAGCGTCATTACCCTGCCAAAATAGCCGAAAATTAACTACATCTTCTACACGGTCATCCTGTATTAAAGCCTCGGTTATCACACGATTCAGTTCTGATTGCACCCACAACCTGTCTTTCCCGAGGATATTTGTCCATTCTGTACCATAATCAAAGCTGTAGATAAGATGCTCGTATCTTTCGGTTAATAAGATTTTTAATACAGCCTGCTTCACTGCTTCCAACTCATCGATTCGCCCGGCAATTCTATTTGTATTCCAATCAAGACGATAGGTTAAGCTTGGTCCTTCCTGCAGGCTTACTTCAAACTCCTCCTCATTCGGATTTGCCGTCAACTGTCCACCCTGAGGAATCATGATTCATCCACCACCCGATCAAGAATAACGTATCTTTCTCCGCCCTGAACACGTAAGAGCAGGACCTTATCCCCGCTTTCCCACTCCTGATTTACAACGGATTCTGGAAGGATCAGAAGCTCGCGAGGAAGAGTAAATCTTTGGTCTATATTGATTTCCAATGGATTGGTCCCTACCACACTTCCAAATAAAACATGAACAGGGTTGGCGCTCGATACGGCTCCCAGACTTGCTTTTTTGATAATATCCAGCATTTACTGCACCACCTTGAGTGTGAGAGACATCGTATGCTCCCCGCCTGCGAATTTGTGCGTACATTCCTCGACCCCAAACAGCTTCTGCTCGGGGAAATCCTCCAAGATAATAGCAACAGCATCTCCAGCTCTTACATTCAGATCACCGATCGAGTCAATGGAAAAGGTTGTTTTTTCCCGGTTATGCAAGGTTAGCAGCTTAGCCGCTCCTTCCTTGATTTGCGCTTCATTCCAGTTGTCATCTGCTTTCTGAAACAACTGTAATTGCCCCCATTTGGCGATGTTGGCGCTGTCCTGTACGATATAGACTTGCCTGCGGCCTGTTTCCTTATCGTCTTTATAAAGCTTGATCCGATTATATGTTTCATCATCAATGCTTTTTTTGATGGAATAACCGGTTAAATCCCTGCCCGGCCCAAGCACAACTTTAGGTGTAAAGTTCATCGTTTTAAGTGTCAGTTTGCCAAAGTTGTCATAGAAGGTAAGATATTGCGTCTTGTAAGCCAAGGAATAATCAATGGCTTTCAAGATCATATCAAGGAGTTTCTTGTTATCTTCCACCATCGATGGAATCACATATTCTCCTTTATCAAGGTTTCCTACGATAAGCCCATTGTCATTAGCTATTTTGCGAATGACTTCATCTGCAGTGACTTTTGTAAAAACATAGGTTCCCTGGCCCATCAAATACCTTATCTGGTCATAGGCCTTAATTTTAATTTGCCTGTCATCTCCCGTATCTACTGTAAAAACATAACCATAAAATAAATTATGGTTATCTTTAGTTATACGGACGATATCACCATTATTGACGGTGAATGCTTTGTTCCGTCGTGAGGCATCATTGATCAGAGTAATATCTGCTGTAGACGGATTACCAGTGCGGGTAGTTTTCCAGGAGACCTCGGAAGTCATGGTAGAGATATCCCAGATTTGACCATTGCGGTTATCAAGAACAATATTCACTTGATCCCACCTTCCTCTCAGTTGGATGGAAGCTTCAAAACTTTACCCACCGGCAGTTTTTTCAATTCACTGTCTGCAATATTGTTCATTTTCTGGATCTCTTTATATCTGCTTCCGTCTCCCAAAGTTTTTTTGGCAACACTCCAAAGGCTGTCGTCAGATTTCAACGTATAAGATTTAGGAGTATTTTTATCCGATGCCCGTTTCTGAGTAACCGTTTTTTTTGCTTCTGTGCTGGAGGTTGAAATCGAAACCTTACGCGGCTCGTAGAATACATACTCTTTAAGAGAAATTGTATAGTCCACATCTTGAGAACCAGCAGTAATGCTCCAGTCAAAGCTTTCAATACTTGCGGCCATGTTAATGGCAAATGTTCCTGTACCCGTAAGTCCTGAGTTAAGAAGTTCACTTTCCGTATTGTCATCGGCCGCAGCCGTTGTTGAGGTAATCCCCGAAAAAACAAAACGGATGGGGTTCCTGGACTCCATCCATTCCTTAATCATGTTAATATAGTAAAGCGGTTCACGGAGTTCACCAACGACAAAGGGATACCTTTGCGCAGGAAAAAAACTGTTAAAGCTAATCTCACGCAATTTGGTAAACTGAATCGTATTGATTTCCCCAAAGTCCACAATAGAGTAGCTATTGCCGTTTACTCCGGATTTTAAATCCAGTGACTCGGGATTAACCGGCAGACGGATAATCTCGCTCTGATTGTTATAGGTAAGAAAGAAACCATATTCCTCCATTACGTATACACTCCTTCAGCAGTAGACACAAACTCTTCCTGCAGCATAGTACTGATTCCAGTAATAATTGAGTTCAAGTCCGCACCGCTGTTTATATCTCCCGTTGTTACCTGTACAGTTGGTGTAAGGCTTACAAAATTTTGAATAGCATTCATTTCAGCCAGTTCGCGCATCATTTTTAGATCTTCACTTGAAATATCAACCTGGTTCTCCACTTTTCCGACACTCCCCACATGTCCAACGTTAGGAATCATATTCGCTCCCAAAGGGGATGTGGTAGGAAGTTTTGCAGCACTTATTGCTTTCTCGGCTTTGACAGTTTTATCATTCATACCGCTCGTGGAAAAGCCTTTCATATAGCCAAGACCTTTATTAAACCCATTACTAGCAAGATTAAACCCATTCATTCCAGCTTCAGTAGGATTTTGATAACTCATCCGATCAATTCCAATGGTTCCTTTATCACTGGTCGGCTTTTCATAGGAGTTTATTATATCTTGAATTTTGTCACTGACAGCATGAACATTGTTTTCATCGAGTAATTTAATCGAGCCAAAGTTTGTGCCAAAAATTTTGTTAATAGCAGGCAGCACTTTATTGATAGCCTCAATAACAACATTAATGCCCTTATTGACACTAACCATGAATACTCCTAAGAAATCTTCAATTCCTCTGAATACGGTATATATACTGGCTAAGAAATTTTGAACAAAATCATAGAGCAACTTCTTTACCGCATAGATAGGATCGATAAAGAGATTTACCAAAAACTCTGCCAGGCTTGCGAATGTGTTCCAAACATTTGCCGCCAAATTCATGATGGTAGCGCCCAATGCAAAAAAAGCCCCCACGATGACACCGACAATTGTTGCCCCTGATACGCCCAACTTTTGCAAAATCATAATAACGAGTGCAATAGCAGCCACGATTAGTAAAATAGGCCAGTTGGCAGCTAACCAGGCTGCAGCCATTGCGTATAGCTGAATTATAACTGCGACAAGATATACCCCAGCAATGGCAGCCAAAATTGGGGCAACCAAATCCCAGTGCTGCTGAACAAATGAATTCAAATTGAGCAGCCCTGTCACAACCCACCCGATGGCCTCAGCTATAAACAAAAAAGTTCCGCCTAATGCACCGAGCAATGTATCAAATTGCCCTGTATCCAAAGCGGTGATCAGCATGTCCATGACTGGTCTAAGGGACTGCATAGCTCCTTCCCCTGCCTTAGCCAAAGAACTATTGATTTTATTTCCAATGTCTTCCCATTTTTGTTTATCTGCTTCAGTTGCCGCGCCACTAATCATTTTCTCCCCAAGTGACTGAATTTGTGAAAATATCCCTCCAATATCGACACTTTTAAGAGAGTCAACAGCACTAGTTAGAAAACTTTTTTTTGCTTCTGCAGCAGCGCCAGTTTCACTATTTGCCGCTTCAGAAGGCGCACTCTGGGTGTTATTATCTCCCATCATCGTTGTAGCCAATGCACCAAGGCCTATATTAGCGATAGTATTGGGTAAGCCCGGTATAAAATCCTCCATCGAGTCAATAATCCTGGATAATCTTCCGGCTTGTTTGGTCCCCTGATCCATGTTTTCATTTAGCTCTTCTTGAGATTTTGCTGCATCCTGAGTTGCCTGATTCAGTTGCTCTTGCGCCTGTTTGGCGGCTTGTGCAGCCCTTGTTGCTTCAGCATGCCCTTTTATGAAACCATCCATAAACGACACCGTTTTTTGTTGATATAGAAAATCATAGAATCTCTGCATATTCCGGAACAACTTTTCTAATTCCTCATTTGCGGAACTCCACTCTTCCCCACCGGTATAAGGAACTACGAACGTTTCATCCGCCATGCCTCCACCTCCTTCTCACTCATTTTTTTCTCGCTCTCCCCTTGGCTTGCTCACGCTTCTCATTCTCTATCCGGACAGAAATCATGGCATAAATCGCGGCTCGTTCATGCTGAGAGAATGACATCAGATGGTGTGGGAGGATATGAAGCTCATGGAGGGCATAGTAAGCCAAGTTAGCTTCACTATCGCCCTCTTTAATCAGTTTTTTACTTCATCCACCAGCTCATTCATGTCCCGGTTAAACCCGTTAAGTGCCTGAACTCTTTCACCAAGCGCGGCAAATTCACCTGGCAGCAGCATTTTTCGGAGCAGAGAATCCGCTCCGAGAACACCATAGGAACGCTGCAATTCGGCGTCTTTCAGATCCGGATAAACAACACTGGCAACCATCAGCTTGCCCATATATTCATTTGGATCAATCTCTTGGGTATACGTTCCGTTCTTTCCTTTATTTTTACGTGTAGCTGCTTTTCGGCATTCCTGATTTTCTTCTTCAGTCATACTGCGAAGCTTCCAGGCTACCGCACTTCCATTCTCATCTTTAAAACGCTCCGAAACAATGAATTCCTCGACAGTATCTACAGGGACATTTTGTGCGAAAAAGAGACTCAGATTACTCATAATTACCTCCGTGATTTATAATTAATTTGGCCCGTAAGTTAATCTCACGGGCCATTTTTTTATTTTAACGTTCTGACAGCTTAAGCAGGTGCATTAAAGGCATTACCAATTTCAACATCCTCAAATGTGAAGCTTACTTCTTCTTCAAGTGCATCTGATTCGGTGTCAAGAGAAGCCATAATAACACTATCCAGATTGACCCCTTTAAGAGTCACAGTTTGCTTGCCAATAGAAGACGTTGGATCCTCATTAGTAACCTCGATATCAAAATATTGATCGACACCGGTTTTCATATAGTCAAGCATCATTTGCCGAAAGCGTGTAGTCATATAAAAAATCGTCATCGAACCGGAACCAGACCAGCCGGTAGCCTTATGCTGAACCCCCCGGCGCCCAAGCGTCTTTACTTCAGCCTTCTGTTTCTCAACAGTAGCTTCCAACGTTTTCACATAGAACATTTCTTCGACTTGGCCATTAATTGTGGCGTATGCGCGTCCCTCTTGTCCGGAAATCGTATCACTAGCTTTCAAAAATGCCATCTTAAGCCACCTTCACTTTCATGTATACTTTTTCAACAGAATCTACCGGTTGTACGGACAGCTCCACTACGATACTGTCACTTTCAGCACCTGCCAAAACCTTAATATCCGTTTGGGAATTGAAATTTTGTACTGCACCAATATTTTGCAGATCGTTCAGATAAGATACACACTGAGAACGGAACAGGTTTCGGCCGTCATCGTTATTGTTGACTTTACCAATAAAATAAGATTCAAAAATTCGCTTCAGATCGTTCGCAACACTATCCAGGACCCGCACTACACGGTTTTTGGAGAAATGTTTAGCTTTATCTGGCGACAAAGATGTAAATGTATTAATATCCTGTTCCACTACTGCTTTGCCGCTGCTAGCAGTAAATACAAACTGTCCCTGTTTCAGCGCTGCTTCCATTTCAGCATTTGTCAGCTTACCGTTAACATCTGCAGCATCATCATATGCTTGGTAGGTAAGAGACTCATTTACAGCTGCTCCTGCCGTTGCAGCCGCAACCCAAGCTGTTGTATGTTTGGCATACAAAACCGTTCCATCCGTCAGAGTAACCCCGTTTTTAACACTGATAATACCTTCATGGTCAGCCGCAATATAATCAGCCAGCACTGCCTGAATTTTTTTACCTTCTGTTTCACGCAATCTTTTAACATACGCAGCGTAGACAGACTTGAGGGTAGTATCATCAGATACCAATGCGATGGTTTGGAAATCCATAACTTCAAGAGCTTGCAAATAAGAGGTATGGTCCTGATTAGAGACAGTACCATCCGTGCCATCCTTAAGCGGAGCCCCAGCTGTCAATTCAGGCTGACCCTGACCCTGGAACACAACGTATTTATTGTTTTTCAGCTCCTCCAATGATGCGACAGTTTGAACATCTACTCGCTCTCCGGCAAGGAAGGTTTCAACATCAAATTTAGTGTCATCATTAATATTGGGAGCAATAACAATCGAGAGGTCATTACCGCGAACGCCACCGAAAACTGCTGTTGCCTGCAATGTTCCGATCGTCGCAGCGGCTTTAACCCCTTCGTTTAGGCGATACAGCAACAACGTTTTTGCTCTTTTCAGAGCTTCACGAATAATCAGCATTTGAGAAGAGGTGATATCATAGCCAAGTTTATCCTTGAGATCTTCTCCAGCTTGAATAGTAATGATTTTCTTCGGTTCACCCCAAGACAACGGGAGTGCCATACTTACTGTTCCACGTTCACCCAAAGTCCCTAGCGAATTCGCCTCAGAAACAAAATTAATATATACCCCAGGTCGTACCTTGTTTTGTACTGTCCATGTTCCTCCAGCCATTAGAATGCCTCCTTAGTTAGAAACTGGGCAAGCATTTTGTTCGCCTGCTCCAATGTATAAGATTTATCGTCTTGCATAAGTCCTGCCAGAACATCTTTTTCCAGTGCACTGAAGCGGTTTGATGATACAAACTGCCCTTTTGTGTACTGAATTTGGACCTCTCCTTCATAAATGCTGGCATCTGAAGCTTTGACCGCTTTTTTAGTAGCCATTTTATGTTCCTCCAAATCTTTAAGAAAGAAATTTTGTTTACTTGATTCCCAGCGATTTCTGATCCATGCTTTGCATTTTCACCTCAGATTCCCGCTGCCTGATTGACCTAACCATGTAAACTACGGTGGCCTTCGGTGTGGACGTTTGATGTTCCCAAGTTATTTCACTCGCTCTGCATAACAATCCACTCTGATCAAGCGTCTCCAGAGCCTCAATAAGTTTATCTACAAGTTGCTCCTGAGAGCTGTGCCCCGTTGAAGAAACGTATACTTCAAAGCTGTAAAGCCCTACCAGCCTGTCGCTACGCTCCCTCGTTAATGCAATTTTCGACAAATGATAACCCAGATCATTGTCGCTCGATTGCCCGCTGACATAAACGCCAATTTTCAAATTCGGAAAATTGTTTTCCAAATGGATTTTAAAAGTTTGGGTCATAAGTTCAGCATTCATGGAACTCCTCCTTTCACATTTTTAGACCGAGCGTCACCCCCAGTCATTTAAAGAAGCTTAATTTCGGAAAATAAAGTGTTCACCATTTGTGAAGCGGCTTGCATTAAGCAACCTTGGGGAATAAGCTTCCCGAACATTTGGTGTCCCTTGCCTTCATTCCCGATGCTATAATCTTACACCCCCAAAACGTATACGCTGACGCGAAAAAGCACGAATATCGACCGAATTAGAGACAACAATCGGCGGCAAAAAGTAGAACACATGTTCGTTGTTTTGTGATAAAATAAATCTATCCGGTTCAGACGCGAAAAAACCGGACAAGCCTGTACGGCCAATCCGGTTTCGTTTTCTTTCTACATATTATCTTACTGCTGCTTTCTTGCATAAACTGTCGAGCTGCAGCCATCCCTGATCGGCCAGAGCCAGCGCTATTTTATAAAAAGCACGGGCACGGATTTTCATATAAGTATCCTTGCTGACCGGCGGATCGAACACATGGTTATAGATTTTATAGTCGAACACATCGTCCTGCTTCAGGTAGCGTTCCCTGATCAGCAGCTGTTCGCGTTCATTCAGACGGCTTACGATGCTGTCCACCGTGTCGCAATAAGCAGCTCTTGCCGCAGGCGCATCTACATTATACACGGCCGTTCGCGCAGTCGGATCGGAAGTCAGGTTCGTCGGGCCGTGAGGCCTGTCTGTATAGGATGCGGTTACGGACACCTCACGGTCCATAAAGGTGATCGTTTTGTAAATGCGGTATTTTTCAAACACAGCCTCCAGAGCAGTTTGTGTTTTGCGGCGGTCCAACTCAGGTAAAAGAGTATTCATCAGCCAGTCTCCTTTTTCTATGCCTTTTGGCAATGTTTTAAGTGTAACGAAGGACCTCTGCTGTCATTCCATAAAGCCGATTCTTCATGAGGTACATAAGTTAGTTTACAATTTGTTCGTATTTTTGTTCGTATATATCCATAACATACCACTACATAGTGGATGAACCAAACCGTATTTTAGCCCGTTTTTCCCAGAAAAAAACGTCCAAGCTTTCGTTTTCTATGCCTTTTGGCATGATTATTGCCATTTTCCTTTACCTATTGGTATCACGGTTTTATAGTATTCTATAGACTGGCCTGCTTAAAGCTCGCTGGCGCTATGTTTTGGATCCTGCATAAAGGAGTGTCCGTCAACGTGGAAAACCCTTCATTCGGAATATACCTGAAACAGTTAAGAGAGCAAAAAAAGGTAAGCATTAATCAGCTGGCTGAAGCGGCAGGCATCAGCAATTCACAAATATCACGCATTGAGAACGGCTTGCGGGGCATACCGAAGCCGGCCACGATCCGCAAGCTGGCCGATTCGCTCTCGGTGCCCTACGCCGAGATGATGAAGCAGGCAGGGTATTTGGAGCATGACGCGAGCGAGGAAGCTGCAACCAACTCCCCGGCCTGGGCCACCTCAAGGGACCGCCGGGATTTCAAAAAAATGCTGGAGGAAGACGGGGAGCTGATGTTTGACGGCATCCCCCTTGATGAGGAAGACAAGAGGCGGATCAAGGATGTGCTCACAGGCCTGTTCTGGGAAGCCAAGCAAATGAACAAGCGCAAGCCTCCATCCGCCAAGGGGAAATGAGGCCAAACCTCCATTTATCAACCGATAGCAGGTGAATAACTATGCATGAAATCATACAGAAGCTGGTTAAAAAATACCGGACCAACTGTCCGTTTGAAATCGCCCGCTCACTCGGCATACATATCCGCTACTCAGATTTGGGCACAACCACGAAGGGCCTTTACTTCCGCAAGCTCCGGCGCCGCTTCATCGTGCTTCATAACGGCCTGACCCCGGAGTGGGAACGCTTTGTATGCGCCCATGAACTGGGGCATGACCGACTGCACAAAGGGATCAGCCGTTTTTTCCTGGAAGAGCACTCCTATTTTCAGCCGGGAAAATGGGAACGGCAGGCTAACCGGTTTGCCGTTCTGCTGCTGAGCGAGGGCCAGCCACCGCAGCCTGACGAGACGCTGGACGCGTATCTTCCGCGCATCGGCCTGCCCATTGAAGCCTCTATATTCTGGCCGCAGCCTGCGGAGCAGCGGGCCGGCTGCTCCTGGCTCACAGATATAGATTAAAGGAAGCCTGTTCCATTCAATCACTTTCAATAATTTCAGAGAAACCTGGCATTTTGTCAGCTCCATGGCATCTATTTTTACGCAAAACTCAAGATTTATTTACAATTCTCTGATAAAATAGCAGCTGTGAGTGCGAGTTCAAAAAGTCAGGTTTTCAGCACCAAGAAGGTTGAATGAAGCTAGGGACTGAGGAGCGGAGCGTACGTGGGGTACGTGAGCACCGGAAGGCCCGGCTGAATTCAAGATTCGATGTCGAGTCCGCTTCCTGATTTCCTTCGTGATCAAAAGATGACTTTTTGAACTACCTCTATGATAGATTTGCATTTATATGTTGTGGGAGGGTGATGTATTCAATGAATCAAAGGAAAAGATTTACTTCCGTCCTGCTGAGCGCCACCGTACTGTTCGGCAGCTTCGGTGCCGCCGTCTCTGCGGCTCCGGCGACAGATAAGGCCGCTGCCCCTGAAGGCGGCAAACACATCACGATTTTACATACCAATGACGTGCATTCCCATGCCGTCGAGAACAAGGAAGAAATGGGTTACGCCAAGCTGGCTGGTATCATTGACAAGTACCGCAGCGAGAATCCCGACAGCCTGCTGCTTGATGCCGGTGACGCCGTTCATGGCACCACCTTCGCTACGCTGGTCAACGGCGAGAGTGTCGTGAAAGTGATGAACGAGATGGGCTATGATGCCATGGCTCCGGGCAACCATGAATTTAACTACGGCTGGCAACAGCTCGTGAAGCTGGCCGGAGAGATGAAATTCCCGCTGCTCAGCGCCAATGTGAAGCAGGCGGACGGCAACCGCTTGTTAAAGCCTTATATCATTAAAGAAGTAGATGGCGTGAAAATCGGCATTATTGGCCTTACTACACCAGAGACGGCGTACAAAACCAATCCTAAAAATGTGGAAGGCATTGATTTTGCCGACCCTGCCGCAGAAGCAAAGGCCATTGTGAACGAGATCAAGGATCAGGTTGACGTGGTCGTTGCCGTAGGTCATGTTGGGCAGGATAAGTCCAGTGTGGATACCAGCCTGAAAGTGGCCCAGGAAGTGCCGGGCATCGACGTGTTCATCGACGGCCACAGCCATACTGTGCTGCAGGACGGGCTGGTTGGCGGCAACGGCACGCTGATTGCAAGCGCAGGCGAATATTCCAAGTTCCTTGGCGTGGTCGACCTGTATCTTGATGAAAATAACGATGTGGTCAGCAAAAAAGCAACGCTGGTGGACGCCAAGGAAGCTGCGGACATCAAGCCTGACGCTGATGTAGACGCTCTCGTGAAGTCCATCCAGGCAGAGCAAAAGCCGATTTTGGAGGAAAAGGTAGCCAACAGTGCGGTTAACCTGAACGGGGAACGTGAAAACGTGCGTGCTGGTGAAACCAACCTGGGCGACCTGGTTGCCGATGCGATCAAGGATGTCAGCGGCGCTGACGTAGCTTTGACAAATGGCGGCGGTATTCGTACCTCCATTCCTGCCGGTGATGTAACGAAAGGCCAGGTCATCTCCGTGCTTCCTTTTGGAAACCAGGTAGTCACCCTTGAAGTCACCGGTGCGGATATCAAAGCTGCGCTTGAAAACGGTGTAGCTGCCTACCCGGAGCCAAGCGGCGGATTTCCGCAGGTGTCTGGCATGACTTTCAAGATCGATACGTCTGCTGCTGCAGGCAGCCGTGTCACTTCGCTGATGATCGGCGGCAAACCATACGATCCAGCAGCAACATATACACTGGCCACCAATGACTTTACAGCCGTAGGCGGCGACCAATACACCATGTTTACGAAATACCCGCAAGCAGGCATGTTCGGTTCGCTGGATGAGGCGTTGATCAGCCACATGCAGGAGCTTGGCGCTGTCAATGTTCAAGCGGACGGACGCATCACTGAAGCTGCCGGAGGCGGCAATACAGGGACCGAGCCTGCACCGGCTCCTGTTCCGCAACCAACACCAGTACCTGTAACAGAACCAGCTCCTGTACCTGAAGTAGAGGAGCCCGCACCTGCACCTGTTCCTGTTCCTGTTCCCAATTCAAACACACCAAAACCTCAGGATTCGGCAGCCGGCCAGGTCTATGTGGTAAAATCTGGCGATACGCTGTACGCGATTGCCAAGAACTACGGAACAACATGGCAGGAGCTGCAGAAGCTGAATAAAATCAAAAATGCACATTGGATTTATCCGGGGCAAAAAATTAAAATCCCTGCCTGATTTCCAATATTCATTCATGTTTACAAACAACATAAAGAGAGTGGAACACGCCGGGTTACATCGGCTCCACTCTCTTTTTTTGGGTTGGCTTTGTCCGCTTATGCTGACATATGCTTCGTTTACATGTAAGATGGATTAGAATAACATGCAAAAGGAGCCCTTTTTATGGTCTACATCATATACGATCTGGAGTTTACTGTCAGCCGCGATTCCCGTTACTCCTCCGAAATCATAGATATAGGCGCAGTCAAAATAGAGCAGCAGGGGGACGGACTGGAGATCACCGACACCTTTCATACTTTCGTCCGCCCCTCCAACAGACCTGTGCTGTCCGCGGAAACCGTTCGTTTTACCGGTATTACACAAAAGGATATTGATGCCGCTCCCCTGTTCCCTGAAGCGATCAAGCAGTTCACTGAATGGCTCGGGACCGATCATGCCTACAGCTTGTGCGCCTGGGGGCCCGATGACCGGATGAAGCTGGTGTCACACTGCCGTACTCACCATGTTGATCTGTCCTGGATCGTGAATACCAACGATATTCAAAAGCAGATTTCCCGCATTTTGAGCGGGCAAGGCAAATACCGCCAGCTCAGCCTGAGTCAGGTGCTGGAATTGTGCCAGATCGAATTTGACGGCCGCCAGCACAGTGCCATGGATGATGCATTGAACACCGCACAGGTATTCATGCGTTATTGTGACCGGCTTGTCATGGAAACGAACAGCGCCACCGAGAATGAGGGCTCAGGGTCCAAGCTGGTGTACTCCAGCACTGAAGAGGATGACAGTGAACCCTATAATCCGTTTGGCAATCTGGCTGATCTGTTCAAAAAATAAATCATTCCCCTTGCCCTCGGCTCTTATCACCGGGGGTCTTTGCTTGCTGCCACCTCTTCCTCGTGTTCAGGTTTAACATACATCCGGACCCAGGCAGCGAGCATGTCGGCAAATCGCTTGCGCTGGGCGGCAGGGTGAAGTATTTCAGCTCCAGGCCCAAACTTTTTCAGCCAGTTCAGAAATTCATTTTCATTATTTACCACGGCCTCGAAAAGCAGACTGCCATCCGACATTTGCTGTATATCCGGTTTTACAAACAGTTCTTCAGCCCGGACAGCTTCTGCCCATTCCGGAGAAAAGCGGACAACAAACCGGGTGGTGGCGCTGCCTTCTCCCTCCACTCCCCACGTATGCCTGAAAAAGGCCTCTACTTCCGTTTTATCTTTGGAAAAGGTGCGGGGAAGGATACGGACATTCCGGAAGCGGCTGATGCGGAACGTTCGAACGGCTGACCGGTAATGGCAATAGCCAAGCATGTAAAAGCGCCGTTCCTGTGGAATAAGACAATAAGGATCAATACGCAAAGTAGAGATTTCTTCGTCATGCGAGACAGGATGATACTCTACTTCTATCGTTTGCTGAGAAAGGCTGGCCATGATAATGGGCATCAAAAAATATGGCTGCTCTTCCCAGTCTGCCTGTCTCCCGAGCTGGATGATGTTGGATACCTGCTGGGCAATATGAGCCTGCTCGATTTTTTTCTTATGGGTCGAAGCCATGACTTTCTCATACGCCCGTTCAAAAGCCGCAGGAAGCATCGGTTTAATTTTGTCCATAACGCCGGATAGCATGGAAAAGGCCGTAGCCTCCTCATCTGTCCAATTCGGAGGGTACAAGGCAAAATTGCTGATAAAGGTGTAGCCCTTACCATGTC
Organism: Paenibacillus enshidis; assembly: GCF_042136365.1. NCBI lineage: Bacteria > Bacillati > Bacillota > Bacilli > Caryophanales > Paenibacillaceae > Paenibacillus > Paenibacillus enshidis. Next base: position 232,480 of record NZ_JBHHMI010000006.1, read on the forward strand.
CCAGATTCGTAATCGGAATATGCATCGCGCTCAGCGCCTCCATATCCCGGTAAATGGTCCGTTCGGAAGTCTCACATCGTTCGGCAAGCTCTCTGGCAAGTATCCCCGGATTAGCCTGCACTATAGTGATAATCCGCATGAGTCGAATTAGTCGATCGGTCAATAGAGGCCCTCCTTTCACACACGCTCGTTATGTAGCGAATTAGACCTACACAATTATCCTGAAAGTACAATATAAGTCATAATTCTGCGAAGTTACCGGCATTCCCGTTGCCTTTTTAAATAAATTTTTACATTGAAATTAAGACATTCGGCCTGAATTGATGAATCACATTTGATAAGTGTAATCCCATTGCCGCTGTAAGCCCAAAAACATCTCGGCTTCTTGAAGGTAATCCAGATCGCCGGTTCGGGCCGCCAGCAAAAGCAGCATATCTGCATGGCTGCGCAGTTTCCAGTTTCCTTCATCTCTCTTCCCTTTTTCGTAAGCGCGAAGAGCCTTCTTTAATACAAAGGACGATTCATCCATCTTCATCAATTTCTCTACTCTTGGATCGGCAGGAAGCTGAATCAGCCCCAGATGATAGGTGAATTGAGTATAGATGCGTTCCGTGCGGATCACCGTACGCTTTTCCGCCAGCGGCTTGTACCAGCTCCATTCCATGGTCGCAACAGCCTGCTTCCCGCTGTTATGCTTGTCGAAGGAAAACACAAAAATGGCATGCTTATGCTTGCCGTTAAACATATGACCACAGTGAAGCACCGTTTCTTGCTCATAAGCAACCTGCTTTGGATTGATTTTGGAACCGTTTTTATGTATCACCTTAACCCCGCTCTCCGGTATAATACGCAGCTGCAGATCGAATCCGATCAGCTTTGGCTGGACAGCCGCTTTTCTCTTGGGAACCGCTCCGCAGCCCCATTCTACAAGCAAATGTACCTGATCGGCACCCTTCGCAAAAACTGCTTCTTTGTCCCATAAGTAATTTACGTTGATAGTAGAATTCATTTTCCAAGTCCCTCCAATCTGGTAAATCATCTCTTACGTTATCAGGAGACCTCGACACTATATTGTCAGGGAACATATGTTTCATGATAAAAATACCTTTTTTTGTGTACGAAAAGTAGATAATTATGTAAAATGGTATAACCATTAACGAAAAACACTGCATAAAAACGAAAAAATCAGCCTGCAACAGCAGGCTGATTTTACTATTAAGCCAGAGTCATTTGAGGAAGAAATACAAAGGAATTTCCCTCCCTTGTTAACTACTTTCTTCATATGCCCCATTTAAGGTACACTTAAATCATGAACCGATAAAATAAAAACTTTTTTCGAATCACCCATGCTGGAATGAACGGTTAAGGAGGAGTCTGGATGAAAATCTCCGTCAGGCGCAGGCTGGCGCCATTCGTTCTTGCTGCGTCCCTGCTGGCCGGTGTCCAGCTCACTTTCCCGGACAGCGCGCAGGCGAGCTGGAACGATATTATGGAGGGCTGGGAGCGGTACTCGAATCTGCCCGAAGAGGTCAACCGGCTGCATGAAAGCTACCAGCAGACCCAGGAGCAGCTAAAGCAGGCCCAGGAAAACCTGAAGTCCTACCAGGAACAGAACACACAATTACTGGAACAAAACCGCAAGCTGACCGAAACGGTAACTGAACTGACCCGGCTTCAACAACGGCGGGAAGCGGCCCTGCACCGGAATAAAATCATCTTCTGGACCTCACTTGCCCTGCTGATTGGCTATTTTGTGTTGATCAGGCTGATGAGATATATGATGAAGCGCAAGTCTGACCGGCTATAAGCTGATGAACAGCTGGCAGGAGAAAAACGCAACATGAAAGGATGTGCAGGTCATGAACATAACGGGCGGTGAGCATCAGGACAGCTCCTCAGGCACAGCGGTGACTTTTTCCCTGGAAGACCGGGAGCTCGTTTATGTCCTGCATCCGCAGCAGATTATCGCTTACCGGGGCCCAAGCAGCGGCCGTTCCGACAAGCTGATGAATATCAAAGGAATTTACCGCAAACGGAAGCTGATCCAGGGCGACTTTACAGGACCGTGCCGTTTCACCGCAGCGCTCCCCCCAGGCTTCTCCCTGAAAATGATCACTCTGGAAGACGGAAGCGACTTGCTGTATGATTTCAAGCATCTTTTTTGTTACTCCAGCGGGATATGCATGAAGACCAAGGTGCTGAGCATGAAAAATATGCTGTTCACCCGTGATGCCGTTAAAATCAAATTTGCAGGAAGCGGGCAAATCGGCTTGTTGACCCAGGGGGTGGTCTGCCAGGAGGTTCTGCACCCGACGGAGCCGCTGTATATCGATGCCCGCAGCGTCATCGCCTATCCGGAGAACGCCAGCCTGGAGCTGACCGTCTATGGTAACAATCTGGCCAGTCAGCATATGAACTACCATTTTAAAATGACCGGCAGAGGTACGGTGCTGTTTCAGGCAGGTGAATACAATCGGCGGCTGGCACAGGACCTGGACGACGAGGGCGTGATCAAACGCTTTCTGCGGGAGGCGCTGCCGTTCGGCGGTGTTTTCATTAAATAGAACAAATAGCGCATTCATGTTATAATAGCCCCTGTGCCCTTTAGGACCAGCATCCGAAAGGACCAGAATTGAAGAGAATCCATGCGCCTGCATGGGAGAGGTTCGCGAACTCCCTCTATAAAAAACTAAGCTTGCTTTCCCGGATGGTGCCTCATTTCCGGCAAGGCCTGTTTTTTGTTGGATGTCAGTTCAAGAACTCTCTTTCTTCCCCAAGGCAGAGCCGGTGGCTCTGTACAATTTTAAGAAGATGGAGGGTTTTTTTATGTTTAAAAATGAAAAAGCTGTTGTCGTTTTCAGCGGCGGCCAGGACAGCACGACCTGCCTGTTCTGGGCAAAAGAGCAATTTGCCGAGGTTGAGGCCGTGACGTTTGACTATGGCCAGCGCCACAAGCTGGAAATTGAGGTGGCTGCCGATATAGCCCGCGATTTGGGGGTCCCCCAAACCGTGCTCGACATGAGCCTGCTAAATCAGCTGGCCCCGAATGCCCTTACGCGGAGCGATATCGGGATTACCCAGAATGAGGGAGAGCTGCCAAGCACCTTTGTGGATGGGCGCAACCTGTTATTCCTCAGCTTTGCCGCCATCCTGGCCAAGCAGAAAGGGGCCCGCCACTTGATCACAGGTGTCTGCGAGACCGATTTCAGCGGTTATCCCGACTGCCGGGATGTATTCATCAAATCGCTGAATGTGACGCTGAATTTATCGATGGACTACCAGTTTGTCATTCACACCCCGTTGATGTGGCTGAACAAGGCGGAAACATGGCGAATGGCCGATGAGCTGGGGGCCTTTGATTTTGTCAGATCCCGTACACTCACCTGTTATAACGGAATTCAAGGGGACGGCTGCGGCGAATGCCCGGCCTGCAAGCTGCGCAGAGCCGGTCTGGAGCAGTACCTGGCCGAACGGGACACTACCGGCAAGGGAGGCTCTGCTCATGCGTGAGCCCGGCACCTTCCGCATTGTTGACAAGCTGCAGAAGTTTGGTGAGGATATCCGTCCGGAGCAGCTTCGCTATCATGGCAAACGGGTGATGGTCAGCAAAGAATTCACCTTTGATGCCGCCCACCATTTGCACGGCTATGAAGGCAAATGCAAAAACCTGCACGGACACACCTACAAGGTCGTGTTCGGGGTGAGCGGATATCCCGGCGAGACGGGGCTAGTGCTTGATTTTGCAGACCTTAAAAGCATATGGAAAGAACGGATCGAAATCTATCTTGACCACCAGTATCTGAACGAAACGCTGCCTCCGATGAATACGACGGCGGAAAATATGGTCGTGTGGCTGTTTGAACAGATGGACACCGCTCTGTCTTCTCCCGAATACAGGGAACGCATACGGGGCGGTCGCACTGAATTCGTGCGGCTGTACGAGACGCCGACCAGTTGCGCGGAAGCGAGACGGGAGTGGATGCTGGATGAGTAGCAGTGCGCCAAAAAGTCCCGCAGCCATCCCTGTGCTGGAAATATTCGGCCCTACGGTTCAGGGTGAGGGTATGGTCATCGGTCGTAAAACGATGTTCGTCCGGACCGCCGGCTGCGATTACCGCTGCTCCTGGTGCGATTCCGCCTTCACCTGGGACGGCAGTGCCAAGGACCAGATTCGCCGCCTGGGCGCGGAAGACATCTGGCAGGAGCTGCAAAGCCTTGGCGGCGGCCGTTTCTCGCATGTGACCATTTCCGGCGGCAATCCGGCCCTGCTGCCACAGCTCTCCGCATTGGCGGAGCTGCTGCGCGGCCAGGGCGTGACTACCGCTGTCGAGACGCAGGGCTCACGCTGGCAGGATTGGCTGATGGAGATTGATGAAGTCACCATTTCCCCGAAGCCGCCCAGTTCCGGCATGAACACCAACTGGGATGCGCTGGACGAAATGGTCCGCCGGCTTTCCAGCCGCCCGCATCCGTATGCCGTCAGCCTGAAGGTTGTTATTTTTGACGAAACCGACCTGGAATACGCCCGCTCCGTTCATCAGCGTTACCCGGATCAGGAGCTGTATCTGCAGACAGGCAATCCCGATGTGCATTCCCTCGATACGGAAGGACAGGCGTCCTCGCTGCTGACCCGCTATGAATGGCTGATTAACCGGGTCATGGAGGATGACCGGTTGAATGACGTACGCGTGCTTCCGCAGCTGCACACCTTAGTCTGGGGTAATAAAAGAGGCGTCTAATCATCGTAGAACATTTTATAAAAAGGGAGATAAATCATGGCTGGCAGAGAAACAGAGGAAATGAATGATATTACGCTTCTTGGCAATCAGGGAACCAAATACAAATTCGAATACGATCCGGACATTCTGGAAAGCTTTGATAACAAGCATCCTTACCGCGATTATTTTGTGAAATTCAACTGTCCTGAATTTACAAGCCTGTGCCCGATTACCGGGCAGCCGGATTTTGCGACCATCTATATCAGCTATATTCCGGATATTAAGATGGTGGAAAGCAAATCGTTGAAGCTGTACCTGTTCAGCTTCCGCAATCACGGGGATTTTCACGAGGACTGTGTCAATATCATCATGAACGACCTGATCAAGCTGATGGATCCCCGCTATATTGAGGTATGGGGCAAATTCACGCCACGCGGCGGCATTTCCATCGATCCGTACTGCAATTACGGGCGTCCAGGCACCAAGTACGAGGAAATGGCACAACAGCGGCTGTTCAACCATGATCTATATCCGGAAAAGGTCGATAACCGGTAATCAATGCGGAGGCGGGCATCATCCGCCTCTTTTTTAGTTTTGCGGCATACTAAAAAATGATCACAGCAATTCGTTCAGAAGGGTTGCCAGGATGACATTACTGCACTATCTTTAAAAATATACATATCAGCACTGCTGAAGCTGCTGTTACAACCGGAGGTACTCATGTCAATGAAATCTGCTGTCAAAAGCGCCGGCAGCCCGCTGCCCATTCCCGGCCAGAAACCAAAGGCAACGGTATTCGCCATTTTGCTGGCCATCAGCCTTGTGCATCTGTTCAACGATACTATTCAGTCGGTGATCCCGGCGATTTTCCCGATTTTGATGGATTCGATGAAGCTCACCTACACCCAGCTCGGCTGGATTTCCTTTGCCATTAATTTTACGGCTTCCATCATGCAGCCTGTGGTCGGCTGGTTCTCTGACAAGCGGCCCACCCCTTCCCTGCTGCCCATCGGCATGGGCTTTACCCTGACGGGAATGCTGCTGCTTGCCTTTGCGCAGGATTATGCAGCCGTGCTGCTCGCGGTTGTCTTCGTTGGACTCGGCTCCGCCGCCTTTCACCCGGAGGGCTCGCGCGTCTCCCATATGGCTGCCGGATCGCGCCGGGGACTCGCTCAGTCCATCTTTCAGGTTGGTGGCAATGCCGGCCAGTCGCTTGCCCCGCTGCTGACGAGCCTTGTGTTTGTTCCTTTGGGCCAGTTCGGAGCCATCTGGTTCACCGCAGTTGCCGGTGCAGGCATTCTTGTACAGCTATTCATCGCCCGCTGGTACGGACGGATGCTGCAGACCGATCTGTACCAGCGCAAGCAGAAAGCGCAGGCGCAGAAGCTCAGAGCGGACGTCAAAAACCGCATTCTGTTCGCCATGATCGTTCTTATTGTGATCGTGTTCGTGCGTTCATGGTATAACGCTTCGATCGGCAGCTATTATTCATTTTACCTGATCCAGGTGTTCCATCTGCCGCTGGAAACGGCCATGCTTTACATTTTCCTGTTTCTTGGCGCCGGTGCGCTCGGCACCTTCTTCGGCGGTCCGCTGGCAGACCGCTTCGGCAAGCGCAACATGATCTTCCTGTCGATGGCGCTCGCCGCACCGCTGGCGCTGCTGCTGCCGTATGCCAATCTGTTCTGGACCGGTGTATTGCTCGCACTGATTGGCTTCATTATGCTGTCCAGCTTCTCGGTAACCGTGGTCTATGCCCAGATGCTCGTTCCGGGCAAAATCGGCACCATTTCCGGCCTCATTACAGGGCTCGCCTTCGGCCTTGGCGGTGTCGGCGCGCTCGTGCTCGGGAACTGGATCGACAGGGCGGGCATTGAGAATGTCATGATGCTGTGCGGCTTCCTTCCCCTGCTCGGTGTATTAAGCTTCCTGTTGCCTTCCGACAAGCAGTTGAACCGCTGGGCTGAGGAAAATGGAGCAGAAGTATAAGAGCAGACGCTCCGCTGCTGCGTGCATAACTTCTACGAAAAGAACAAAAAAAAATTGCAGGAAACCTTGCGTTTCCTGCTCCACACAAAAGGCAGAGAACAGGGCAATTTTTTCACTGTTCTTTGCCTTTGTGCTGATCAGGAGTCGGCGGCCTCGGTCTCCTCCTCTGCAAGCCTCTGCAGAATGCGGCGCTTTTTGTACAGCATTTTGCCTGCCTCCGCCACATCGCCGATGGCGCTGCGGTTAATAAGCGAGCCGAACAGCATGCCCGCCACGGGTACGAGCTGAAACAGCTTTTTCCAGCCGAAATTGTCCATATAGCTGGTTACAACCTCACGCCAGCCCTGAATTTGCGCTGCGACCTGATCTTCGCCGTCCCGTGGCTCATCATAGCGGGCCAGCTCCTCCAGCACCGCCTTCTTCCCGACGATATCAGAGGATGCAAACTGGAGACATTTGATGATAAACACACGCTCGCGCTTGTCTTTCGGGTCGAAGCCGTAGCAAATGGCCGTCTCCTGCAGCACCTTCAGCGACAATCCGAGCACAAGCGGAATATCTGCGGCTAATGTAAAAATCCCCCCTATGCCTGTTGTCGCTCCCTGTGCGGTGGCAAAGGTGACCCGCCCGGAGGCCAGATCATCGGCAGTCTGGTCCATAACAGCTATCGGAAGCCTGGCGACCCGCTCCAGCGTCAGCGGCTCTTCCTCCTTGGCGGCCTTCTGCACCCGTTTAAGGACCGCATTCTCGCTGACGAGATACTGGCCGCCAGTCTGCACGAAGCTGCCGAGCTCATTCAAGGCGGCGCCGATTTTGTCCTTGATCGCCTTGGGTGTGATTTTATCCAGCAGCATAAACGGAATACGCCCGATTTTCTCCCAAAAGAACACATCCTTCTGTTCCTTCTCCCACCGCTCTATTTTCCTGATTTCGTCCTGCAGATATTCCCGGCTTTCCGCTTCCCCGGTTGGTTGTTCCATATTCTGATCCCTCTTTCGGAGTAATAATCTATTGTAGTGCGTGTTCAAAAAGTCAGGTTTTCAGCACCGAGAAGGTTGGATGAAGCTAGGGACTGAGGAGCGGAGCGT
>NZ_JBHHMI010000070.1:0-1179 GCF_042136365.1 Paenibacillus enshidis
TTTTCTGTGTGTGTATCCGACAATACTTCTATTCGGTTTACAGTTTTATATAACATTCGTCAAAAACTTACACGACACGTTTTTTGCAACAGTCAAGTTATTAACTAAAGTCCGAGGCTACAAAACGTTTGAAGAGGGTCCAGTTGATTCACTGAAGTGTCTTCTCGCCCCGATGGAAGCGAATACGATCCAGGTTAAGCTATTTTGAACATACTGTATGCCGGGGTTTGAAACTGAGATGCCTGAGGACCAGAGGCGACTCGCAGTGCCAAAGTACCCGCCGTTGCCCCCGTGCGAACGATCCCATTTCCTGACAAAGAAGTATCAACAAATGTTGCACCATTGTTCGAAACGCTCACTCCCGTGCCACCCACGAGACCGCCATTTAAATATAAACCCGCGCCAGCAGTACTACCTGGTTGAACGCGGGTATCCATTGAAAAGTCTACATAATACGCCTGATTCGGAGCCAGAGTCAGCGTACCGTCTGCATTCTGTGTAATCGCTGTACCCTCGCCAGTAATGCCTAGAAGTGGGTATACAATTTGAGCAGCAGTAGTAACTTGCGGCCCACTACTATACTGATAATTCGCTGTGACGTTCGGAGCCGTAGGGCCTGTCACACCTGTCATCCCGGTCATCCCAGTCGCTCCAGACATCCCCGTGACGCCTGTTGCGCCAGTCGGGACGTCATTTCTTATGTAAACCGTAAATTTTACTTATAAATTCAATGAAAGATCGTTTTACTGCTGTTTGCAGTAATTATGTTGGGTTTCAGCCATGCAATGGGCCGCTTGCCGTGAGCGGCCGTCCATATCATCCACTACACTTCTTTGTGTGATCCATCCTTTTGTATTGCAGCCGGGGGAATGTCGAAATATTCAATGGTACAACGGAAGGGATAGGCTTGGCGTTCCGGACTCTTAGTAGACTGTTCCCGGATCTCCTTCGGCATGACCCGCACATAGTAGATTCGTTTGACCCTTTGCTTTAGAATTTCGTTCTGCTGCTCGGCCGGAAGGGATTTGAAATGCTCAAACGTTCCGATGCGGTGTTCCTCCATATCCAGTTGGCCACCCATTGCGATGTCCCGGACTTGCTCTCGGATCTTGTCCCTGGACTCCTGCAGGATGGGATGTTGTTTCATCCGGGTATGCACCCTTTTGAGTAGTTTGTACG
>NZ_JBHHMI010000071.1:0-1174 GCF_042136365.1 Paenibacillus enshidis
GGCCTCCAGTGCGTGTTACCGCACCTTCACCCTGGACAGGGGTAGATCACCCGGTTTCGGGTCTACGCCCACGTACTACTTCGCCCTATTCAGACTCGCTTTCGCTGCGGCTACGGCTTCTCACCTTAACCTTGCACGGGAGCGTAACTCGCCGGTTCATTCTACAAAAGGCACGCCATCACCCATAAAAAGGGCTCTGACTTCTTGTAAGCACACGGTTTCAGGTTCTATTTCACTCCCCTTCCGGGGTGCTTTTCACCTTTCCCTCACGGTACTGCTTCACTATCGGTCGCCAGAGAGTATTTAGCCTTGGCAGATGGTCCTGCCGGATTCATACGGGGTTTCACGTGCCCCGCACTACTCGGGATCCGTCTCGGAGGGTGTACCCTTTCAACTACAGGGCTGTTACCTTTTATCGCGGGCCTTTCCAGACCTCTTCATCTACGATACACCTTTGTAACTCCATGGGAGACGTCCCACAACCCCAGGAAGCAAGCTTCCTGGTTTGGGCTACTCCGCGTTCGCTCGCCGCTACTGACGGAATCACTATTGTTTTCTCTTCCTCAGGGTACTTAGATGTTTCAGTTCCCCTGGTATGCCTCTCATTCACCTATGAATTCAGTGAATAGTGACTGTCAATTACGACAGCCGGGTTTCCCCATTCGGACATCCCCGGATCGAAGCTTGCTTACAGCTCCCCGAGGCATTTCGTCGTTCGCCACGTCCTTCGTCGGCTTCTGGCGCCTAGGCATCCTCCGTGTGCTCTTAATAGCTTAACCTAGCGTTTACTTGTAAACGCGATTGTTCAATAAAGAAGTGATTTTTGCCGAAGGCAAAATATCTTTCCTTATTGGCTATCATTTTATACTTCACTTGTTGACACAAGCTCAGCTAAAAGGATGATTCTAAAACGCAATGTTTCGTTTCGGTATCCAGTTTTCAAGGTGCAACGCTGTTTCACAGAAACAGCACCCTGTATGAAACTCAATTCATCTCTGAATGAATTTCATGCAGTATATTGAGAGTTTGAGCTCTCAAAACTGAGCAACGAGTGAGCAACAGGCCGAAACCTGATTTTACATTTGAATGCTTCCATCGCAGGAAGCGATTCTCCATAGAAAGGAGGTGATCCAGCCGCACCTTCCGATACGGCTACCTTGTTACGACTTCACCC
>NZ_JBHHMI010000072.1:0-1031 GCF_042136365.1 Paenibacillus enshidis
GCGTAATAGCTCACTGGTCGAGTGACTCTGCGCCGAAAATGTAACGGGGCTAAACACACCACCGAAGCTATGGCTTGATGCTTGCATCAGGGGTAGGGGAGCGTTGTGTAGGGGTTGAAGGTGTACCGGAAGGAGCGCTGGACAGTATACAAGTGAGAATGCCGGTATGAGTAACGAAAAGATCTGTGAGAATCAGATCCGCCGAAAGCCTAAGGGTTCCTGAGGAAGGTTCGTCCGCTCAGGGTAAGTCGGGACCTAAGGCGAGGCCGACAGGCGTAGTCGAAGGACAACAGGTGGAAATTCCTGTACCACCGTAAACCGTTATGAGCAATGGGGTGACGCAGCAGGGTAGTGACGCGGACTGATGGATGTCCGTCCAAGCAGTGAGGCTGATGTGTAGGCAAATCCGCACATCGTAAGGCTGGGCTGTGATGGGGAGTGAAAATTATAGTAGCGAAGGTCATGATCTCACACTGCCAAGAAAAGCCTCTAGCCAGGTGAAGGTGCCCGTACCGCAAACCGACACAGGTAGGCGAGAAGAGAATTCTAAGGCGCGCGGAAGAACTCTCGTTAAGGAACTCGGCAAAATGACCCCGTAACTTCGGGAGAAGGGGTGCCTCGGTAGGGTGAATAGCCCGAGGGGGCCGCAGTGAAAAGGCCCAAGCGACTGTTTAGCAAAAACACAGGTCTGTGCGAAGCCGCAAGGCGAAGTATACGGGCTGACGCCTGCCCGGTGCTGGAAGGTTAAGGGGAGCGGTTAGGAGCAATCCGAAGCTGTGAACCGAAGCCCCAGTAAACGGCGGCCGTAACTATAACGGTCCTAAGGTAGCGAAATTCCTTGTCAGGTAAATTCTGACCCGCACGAATGGCGTAACGACTTGGGCGCTGTCTCAACGAGAGATCCGGTGAAATTTTAATACCTGTGAAGATGCAGGTTACCCGCGACAAGACGGAAAGACCCCATGGAGCTTTACTGCAGCTTGATATTGAATTTGGGTACGATCTGTACAGGATAGGTGGGAGCCTTGGAA
>NZ_JBHHMI010000073.1:0-986 GCF_042136365.1 Paenibacillus enshidis
CGCAGCAAATCGGTGATTGTGGACGCCACTCACACCAAAGCACGCTATATGCAAAAGACACCGCAAGAGGTATTGCAGGAGCGCTCCAAAAAGCTGAGAAAAGCGATGTACACGCTGGATGAATCCATGAAAAACAAATTTCCGTCCAAACCGGTTACGAAGGACATTCAAGATGAAATTCGCTATTGTGAGCAATTGGTTACCGTGATTGAAGAAGACGGGCGTTTTACCGAACTCCCTAAAGTGAAGGAACCGCTAAACTTGTTAAAAGAGACGATTGCCGATGATCTGGAGCATTTGCAGACTTCAGCCGATCCCGATGCCAGAGTAGGCCACAAAAGTGCGGACTCCTCCTTTTTCGGGTACAAAACTCATATGGCGATGAGCGATGAGCGAATCATTACCGCTGCGACGATTACGACGGGTGAGCAACCTGACGGCAAACAACTCCAAACGCTCATTGAAAAAAGCAAAGCGGCGGGGGTGGAAGTGGAGACGGTCATTGGGGATACGGCCTACTCGGAGAAAAACAATCTGGCGTACAGTGAGCAACATAAAATCGAACTCGTATCCAAATTAAATCCGTTAATTACTCAAGGCAACCGAAAGAAAGAAGACGAATTTGAGTTTAACAAGGATGCTGGAATGTATGTCTGCAAGGCTGGACATTTGGCGACACGCCGGGCTCGGCAAGGAAAAAAAGGGCAAGGGGCGAACCAGGTCGACACCTATTTTTTTGATGTTGAGAAATGTAAACGTTGTCCGCTTCGGGAAGGGTGTTACAAAGAGGGGGCCAAAAGCAAGACGTATTCGGTCAGCCTAAAAAGCAATGAGCATCTGGCACAGGCTGTGTTTCAGGAAAGTGAAGCATTTAAAGCCAAGGCCAAAGAACGGTACAAAATTGAAGCCAAGAATAGTGAACTTAAACATAGACACGGGTATGATATTGCATCCTCCTCGGGTCTGGTTGGCATGGAAATCCAAGG
>NZ_JBHHMI010000074.1:0-950 GCF_042136365.1 Paenibacillus enshidis
GCCGAGCCCACTTAACGAGCGCATCATTCATATGACGCAGAACAGTGTACAATTGCGACTTGTAAAAGTGGCCATAGTAGTTAATCCAACCTCTGACGGAAGCATTGAACATTCTTGACAGGTCATAAATCCCCAGATCCGGTTTCAGATGCATCCGCCATCCTCTTATCGTCTGCCTCATCGCCTTGCACGCTTTATTACTGACTGCTGGCGTGAAGTTAATGAAGTACTTTCCCCATCGGTTCTTTGACCGCCTTGGACGAAAGGTGTATCCCAGAAAGTCAAACTTGGTTTCGGGATGGTCTCCTTTACGGTCATCATCTTTGCAATAGACAATTCGGGTTTTCTCCGGATGCAATTCGAGTTTACATTGCTTAAATCGCTCTTTGAGTTTCTCCAGCAGTTGTTCTGCTTCCTCATTCGTTCGGCAGTGGATTACTGCATCATCCGCATACCTTGCCCACGGATTTTGCCCGTGTTTGTTTCCCATCCATTTGTCGAACGTATAGTGCATGAACAGATTCGCAAGTACCGGACTGATGACACCGCCTTGAGGTGTGCCGGAATTTCTCTCTCTTTTGCTCCCGTCCTTCATTTGAAATGGAGCTTTTAGCCATCTTTCGATGTAGAGCAGGACCCACGGACAATCCGTATGCTTCCTTACTGCTTTCATGAGCATCTCGTGATCCATGTTGTCAAACAGACCTTTGATGTCGAATTCCAGCACCCAGTCATATCGCCAACACCGTGTTCGCGTCACTCGAACCGCCTCAATTGCGGATTTCCCCGGTCTATACCCATACGAATCCGGATGGAAAATAGGTTCCACTAACGGCTCAAAGTACAGTTTGACCGTCATTTGCGCAATGCGATCAGATACTGTAGGTACGCCCAGAATCCTCACTCCACCATTCTTCTTCGGTATTTCTACCGCTTTGACTGGCGGGGGG
>NZ_JBHHMI010000075.1:0-739 GCF_042136365.1 Paenibacillus enshidis
GGCACGTTCAATTGCCGCCCGATGACCTCGGCGATCTCGCGGAACGGAATGCCTACTTCACCGACGCCAAGCAGCCGTGAGCCGGCCGGGGCGGATTCCAGCGCCAGCCGGTACAGAACCGCCGCATCCAGGAGGTGAACCGCCGGCCAGCGGTTCGTTCCGTCGCCGATGTAGGCGGCGAAGCCCTTCTCCCGGGCGATGTTGATCAACGTCGGCACAAAGGCCCTATCGCCTTTACCGTGCACGGATGGTGCAAGCGTGACGATGGATGCCCGAATCCCCCGCTCTGCCATGGCGAGCACGGCATCGTCTACGGTATGTCCATTTTCGTGAGGGTGACCCGTAGTAATGAACGGCTTCCCGGAGCCTTCGAGCGCCGCCCCCACGGCTTCAACGGCCCGCAAATCCAGAGCCAGCGCAGCTTCAAAGTTGGAAAAATCGCCGGTGAACGCCAGATGAATCACGCCGTCCGCAGCTGCGGCGGCACTGCGCAGAGTATCAAGATCGTCCAGCGTGCCGTATAGCGCTTCAGCTCCCGCCGCCTTTAATCCCGCGGCTTTCTCTTCAGAACGGCAAAGACCTGTTACTGTATGTCCCGCGCTGATCAGTTCCCGGACGACCGCAGAACCGACATACCCTGTTGCTCCTGTAACAAAAACATGCATAATGATATCCTCCTTCATGAGTTGACTGCTTGAACATGTTAAGCATAAACTATGAAGTGAACTCTAGGGCAAGC